>JBPCOR010000192.1:0-2597 GCA_051000035.1 Mycobacteriales bacterium
CGCGGCGTCGCGGACATCCGCTCCCTGGGTGCCGAGGTCGACGTCGTGCCCCGCGCGCACGGATCGGCCCTCTTCGAGCGCGGTGAGACGCAGATCCTCGGCGTCACGACGCTGAACATGCTCTCCAACGAGCAGCGGATCGGCCTGACCCTGCGCGAGGACACCACCAAGCGATACATCCACCACTACAACATGCCGCCGTACTCCACCGGTGAGACCGGTCGGCTCGGCACGCCCAAGCGCCGCGAGATCGGCCACGGCGCGCTCGCCGAGCGCGCACTCGTGCCGGTGCTGCCCAGCCGCGAGGACTTCCCCTACGCGATCCGGCAGGTCTCCGAAGCGCTCGGCTCCAACGGTTCCACGTCGATGGGCTCGGTCTGCGCGTCGACGATGGCACTGTGGAACGCCGGCGTGCCGCTGAAGGCGCCGGTGGCCGGCATCGCCATGGGCCTGGTGTCCGACACGGTCGACGGTCAGACCTGCTACGTCGCGCTGACCGACATCCTCGGGGCCGAGGACGCGTTCGGCGACATGGACTTCAAGGTCGCCGGCACGAAGGACTTCGTGACCGCCCTGCAGCTGGACACCAAGCTCGACGGCATCCCCTCAGCGGTGCTCGCCGCCGCGCTGACGCAGGCCAAGGATGCCCGGCTGCAGATCCTCGACGTGATGACCGAGGCCATCGACGCGCCGGATGAGATGTCGCCGTACGCGCCGCGGGTCACGACGCTGAAGATCCCGGTCGACAAGATCGGCGAGCTCATCGGTCCCAAGGGCAAGAACATCAACGGGATCCAGGACGACACCGGCGCCTCGATCACCATTGAGGACGACGGCACGATCTACGTCGGCGCCGCCGACGGCCTGTCCGCCGAGGCCGCCATCGAGCGGATCAACCAGATCGCCAACCCGCACATGCCGCAGGTCGGCGAGCGCTTCCTCTGCACGGTCGTGAAGACGACCGCGTTCGGCGCGTTCGTCTCACTGCTGCCCGGCCGCGACGGCCTGGTGCACATCAGCAAGCTCGGGAAGGGCAAGCGGATCGGCAAGGTCGAGGACGTCGTCAACGTCGGCGACAAGCTGCGGGTGGAGATCGCCGAGATCGACGCGCGCGGCAAGATCAGCCTGGTGCCGGTCGCCGAGGAGTCCGATCCGGTCGCTGCTGACGGCGTGGCCGCCGCAGTGACCAGCTGATCCGTTGCCAGCCCGCACCAGCACCCTGCATCGCGATGCCGACGGCGGGACGGTGCGCCGTACCGTCCTGCCGTCGGGCCTGCGGGTCGTCTCCGAGTCGATGCCCGGCGCCCGCTCGGCGTCGTTCGGCATCTGGGTCGGCGTCGGCTCACGCGACGAGACGCCGAGTCTCGCCGGCGCGTCGCACTACCTGGAGCACCTGCTCTTCAAGGGCACCCGGCGGCGTAACGCACTGGAGATCTCCGGACTGCTCGACGCCGTCGGCGGCGAGCTGAACGCCTTCACCGGCAAGGAGTACACCTGCTACTACGCCAACGTGCTCGCGGCGGACCTGCCGCTCGCCATCGACGTGGTGTGCGACGTGGTCACCCAGGCCCGGGTGCTGGCCGCGGACGTCGACAACGAACGCGGCGTGATCCTGGAAGAGATCGCCATGCACGAGGACGATCCGGCGGACCTCGCCTACGACGCGTTCTCGACGGCGCTGTTCGGTGACACCCCGGTCGGCCGCCCCGTCATCGGCACCACCGGCAGCATCGAGCGGATCAGCCGCGGTCAGGTGCACGGCTACTACCGACGGCGCTACCAGCCGGCGGCGATCGTCGTCGCGGCGGCCGGCAAGGTCGAGCACGCGGGCGTTCTCCGCCTGGTACGTAAAGGATTCGGCGACGCCCTCGACCTGATCGAGACGCCGCGTGAGCCGCGGATCGGTAGTGTCGTATCTGTCCTCACGCCGCCCGCCAGGCCGGTCGTCGTCATCAACCGGCCCACGGAGCAGGCCAATCTCGTGCTCGGCACGCACGGTCTGCCGCGCTCTGATGACCGTCGTTTCGCGCTTGGCGTGCTCTCCGCGGGTCTCGGCGGCGGCGCGAGCTCACGGCTGTTCCAGGAGATCCGCGAGCGCCGCGGCCTCGCCTACTCCGTCTACACCTCGGCGGCGCAGTACGCCGACACCGGCAGCTTCGCGGTCTACGCCGGCTGCCAGCCGTCGAGGGCGCGGGAGGTCCTCTCCATCGTGCGCGAGCAGCTGGCCGACGTTGCCGCGAACGGTCTCACCGAGGACGAGGTACGCCGCGGCAAGGGGCAGGTCCGAGGCGGCACCGTGCTCGGCCTGGAGGACGCCGACTCGCGGATGAACCGGCTCGGCCGGTCCGAGCTCGCGTACGGCGATGTCATGTCCGTCGACGACCTGCTCGGGTGCATCGATGCGGTCACCGCCGACGACATCCGTGAGGTGGCGGCGCAGGTCCTGACGGCGCCGCGCTGCCTCGCGGTGGTCGGGCCGTTCGACGAGCACGACTTCGACGGGCTGGAGTCGGTGGACCGCTGAGCCGCTGGGCCTGATCGCGGCCGCCGGCCGCTGGGCCTGATCGCGGCCGCCGGCCGCTGGGCCTGATCGCGGC
>JBPCOR010000238.1:0-8192 GCA_051000035.1 Mycobacteriales bacterium
CACCGGGCCCGCCGTCGCCGCGGCGGAGAAGCTCGCCCACCCGCCCGCAGCCGGCGTCGTCGACGATCAGATCCGCCGGCGAGATCGGGCCATGGGCGTCGCGCGATCCGACCAGCACGACGGCCGCCGCCAGTCCGGCCACCCGCCGCGCCAGCTCGGGGTGGGCGAGGGACGTGTCGGCAAGTGCGGTCACCAGCACGCCCTGATGGATCGGCGCCACGTCCAGAGCGAGCGGGGTGCCCGCGTGCGCGGCGAGTGCGCCGGCCCGGTGGTGGACGGCGAGACTGACCGGCGGGACCTCGGGCAGCAGGGCGGCAAGGTCCGGCCAGGGGACCTCGCCGCGTGCCCGGGCCTGGGCGAGCGCCGTGCCTGCCGTCGCGCGTACCGTCGCGAAGTCGTCGTCGGCCCCAACGGTCACCCGCACCGGCAGCATCCGGGCGAACGGCCCGGGAACCCCGTCGAGCTCGATCGGCAACGCCGGCCTCGTGACGACCCCCACCGTGACGTCGTCGGACCCGGCCAGATGGGCCAGCGCGACGGCCGTGGCGGCGACCCAGGTGTCGACATCGGCGCAGCCGCCGGGCACCGCGACGGTGACCTCGTTGACCCCCGTCGCGGCGTCGGGTTGCCCGTCCAGCTGCAACCCGGACCGGTCGAGACCGGCGAGGGCGTCGCGCCAGCCCGCCAGCTGCCGGGCCCGGTGGCTCGCCCGCGCACCATCGGTCTGCCAGCTGGCGTAGTCGGCTGCCGTGAGCTGCCCGGTCGGCCGGACGCCGGCGACCAGCCCCGCGACGGCGGGCAGGTCCAGTGCCCCGGGTGGCACCGTGGCGTACGACGCGCCCTCGGCGGTGGTGCCGATCGGCGCGGCGTCCGGCGCGATCGTCCCGACCCGGATCGCGGCCTCGAGCTCGGCCCGCTCCGGCTCTCGCAGCGGGTAGCGACCGTGATCGCGAAGCACCGGCTCGGCACTCGCCCACTGCTGCTGTTGGGCGGACACAGCGACCCGGTCACGCACCGAGTGACGCAGTCCCGGGGTCCGCGCGGCAGCAGCGCGCAGCGCATCGACGACCCGGCCGCGGGTCGAGTCCGGCAGTTCGGCCAGTCGGTCCGCCAGTGGATCCGGCGGGCTCCCACCGGCCGCGGCACGCACGCCCGGCCCGGTGGTGGCGATCAGTGCGGCCCGGTCGGCCCGGCCGTCCGTGGTGACCGGCAGCCGGCCGAGGACCTGATACCCGGTCGGGCGCAGCCGCTCGGGCAGCCGCGCTCGCAGGCGCCGATCCAGCGCAGTCAGGTCCGGGCCGGCGCGGGAGGCGACGAGCCAGAGCACCCGGTCTGCCCCGAAGGCAGCGGCCTTGACGGCGTCGTCGCATCCGATGATCGATTCGGCCCAGACCGTGTCGTCGTCGG
This sequence comes from Mycobacteriales bacterium, assembly GCA_051000035.1. Classification (GTDB taxonomy): domain Bacteria; phylum Actinomycetota; class Actinomycetes; order Mycobacteriales; family QHCD01; genus QHCD01. The sequence goes on from JBPCOR010000238.1 coordinate 1,408, forward strand.
GTCCGAGGCCGAGCTGCTCGACGGTGCCGCCGGCGCCGGCCCGGCACCGGATCCCCAGCCGCAGCACGCCGTCCGGCGCCCGAACGGCCAGCTCGCCGCTCGCGTCGGGCGTGGCGGCCCGACCGGCGCGGTCCAGGCAGATGCCGCCGTCGATGCGGGCCAGGTCGCGGGCGAGCTCCGCTCGCCGCAGCGCGCCGCACCCGACGATTGTGCCGCTATCGTGGTGGGCAACGACCCGGTAGCAGCGATGCCCGGCGTCGAGCAGGGCTGCCAGCACGGCGCACGGCGGAGGCTCACCGGTGATCACGACGCGGCATTGCGGGCTCGCCGAGCCGACCAGGTCGGAGACGGCGAGCGGGCCACCGACGACGACCGTCGCGTCGGTCGGAGCCGCCGCCTCGAGCTGGACCGATGCCCCGGCGCAGACCGCGGCCACGATCACCCCGGCCCCGGACAGCGCGGATCCATCGGCGATCGCGACCCGGTCCGACGGTGTCAGCCCGACCGACTCGATGACCAGGGCACAACCATCGACGATCCGGGCAGCTTGCTCCGCCGGCCCGGGGAAGCGGCGCTCGGTCTGCTCGGCCGCGCTCGCGTAGGTATCGACCAGGGTTACCGCCCGGCCGGTCGCGGCGGCGGCCACCAGCGCGGCCGCGGCCTCGACGTCGTACGGCGCACGCACGATGATCGGTCCGGAGTCATCGGTGCCGCCGGCACGAGACACCACCGAGGACAGCGCCCGGAAACTCATCGGACCGCCCGGCCCGGTCAGCGCGTCGTGGTCGGGCCGCGCCAGCGCCTGGGCTCGTAGCGCGGCGACGACGTCGACGGTCGCCCGGGTCGCCGCGGGCTGGTCACCGACAGTGCCCGACGGGCCGGCGGCGAGCGCACCGAGCGGTGTCTGCGCAGGCGCGGTCGCGAGCTCGACGACCAGCTCGGCGCAGGTGTCGGCGAGTCGTCGCGCCGTATCGTCACCGACCCGCGATCGGTCATAGTCCAGCCGCACCCACACGCCACTGCCGGGCAGGGCGACGGCGGCGGCAACCGGCAGGTCTGTGTGCTCGACGCGCTGGCGCACGCGTAACACCGGCCCGGAGTCGGTCGATCCGATGGCCTCGTGGTCCGGGCGCCAGTAATTCTGGAACGCAAGGACACTCGACAACAAGGCCTGCCCGGAGCCCACGCTACTGCAGCGTGCGGCCACGGCAACCGATGACTGGTCGTGCCGGCGGGCCTGATCCAGCCGGCGTGCAACCGCGGCAAGATACCTGCCGACGTCGGCGTCGGGCACCGTGATGCGGACCGGAGCGGTGTTGACGAACATGCCGACCCGCCCGGCGGCATCCGCCAGCTCGGTGGCCCGGCCGGAGACGGTCGAGCCGAACACGACGTCATCGACGTCCGCCCACCGGGCGAGGGTCAGAGCCCACGCGGCGTGCACCAGCGTGCTGGGGAGCACACCGGCGACCGGCGCCCGCGCATCGGGATGGCGCGCGGGGTCGACGTCGAGGGTGCGGGTCACCCGACCCGGCGTGCTGCGCCCGCCCTCGTCGAGACCCGGCGGCAGCTCCGGGCCCAAGGGCGTGGCGGTCGACACATCGCCGAGCAGGTCGGTGAAGTAGCGCTCGTCGTGCGCATCGTCCACTGTGGACCGTTGCCACCCGACGAACTCCCGGAACCGGCCCGCGGGACTCGCGGGCAGCGGCCGGCCGGCGACGTGTGCCCTCCACGCATCGACCAGCGCGGCGTGCACGATCGGCACGCTCCAGCCGTCGAGCACGAGGTGGTGGTGGGTGGTCACCAGCCGCCAGGAGTCAGCGGACAGCCGAAACGCACGTGCCCGGAGCAGGGGCGCGCGGTCGAGGTCGAATGCCCGGGCGCCTTCCGCGTCGAGCGCGTCGGCGACCGCGGAATCGACCTCGCCGGCGCTGCCGCGCAGGTCGGTGACGTCCACCGGGACGACGACCTCACGGCGGACGACCTGCAACGGCGTATCGCCGACATCCCAGATGAACGAGGTGCGCAAGACGTCGTAGCGCGCCGCGATGTCGGCGAAGCCGGCGAGCAGGACATTCGGCGCCGGGACACCGGTCACCTGCAGGTCGTAGTGCTGCAGGTAGACCGGCCGGTCGGCCGGCGCGGTCAAGGACTCGATGAGCATCCCCTGCTGCATCGACGTGAGCGGGTAGATGTCGGCGATGTCGCGGCTCATCCGGCGCTCGCCTCATCGCGGGCCGCGGCTGCGTCTGTATCCGGAGGTGTTTCGTCCGAGGCGTCGGCCATCGTGCGTACCCTGCGCACCGGCGACAGCAGCACGATGATCGGGGCGGCGAACATGCCGCAGATGGCGATGAGCAGGCCTTGTCGCAGCCCGAGCGTCGTACCGAGCAGGCCGCCGAGCAACGAGCCGAGCGGGGAGACGCCGAGTGCGACGAACCGAAATGATGCGTTGACCCGGCCGAGCAGCCGGTCTGGGGTGATCGTCTGCCGGGTCGTGAGCACGTTCACGGCGCAGATCTGCCCACCCGCGGCCATCCCGACCGCAGCGAGCATCAACACCGGCACCCCGGCGGCCGGGGCGTGCGGGGCGAACGGGATGAGCAGCGCCGACCCGGCGAACAGGCCGAGGCCGCCGATGATCGCGCCGGAGAGCCCGAAGCGGCGGGCCGTGCGGCCGGCGAGCATCGAGCCGAGCAGTGCACCGGGACCGGTGGCGGCGAGGGTGATCCCGATCAGCGCAGGACTGAGTCCGAGTCCCCGCCGCATGAACAGCACGTACAGGGTCAGCTCGGCGGCCCACGCCAGGTTGTTGATGCCGATCGCGACGGCGAGCGGGCGGAGGATCCGATGGCCACCGACGAACGCCAGACCCTCGTGGATCGACCCCCCGACGCTCCGCAACCGCGCACCCAACCGTGGCGTCGGCGCCGCACCGTCGGCCGGCCCGCCGGTAGCCGCCGATGATGGCTCCTCGGCCGCGACGACCTCCGGTGCCCGGATCCGCCACACGGCGAAGCCGGAGGCGAAATACGACGCGGCGTCGAGCACGAGCGCTGTGGGCGCGTTGAGCACCTGGACCAGCACTCCGCCGACGCTCGGGCCCACCACCTGAGCGCCGGAGCGGGAACTCTCCATGATCGTGTTGGCCTGCATCAGATTGGCGCGCTGCACCAGCCCCGGCACGTAGCTCATGTAGGCGATGTCGAACCACACCGTCAGCGCCATGACCACGACCGTGACGGTCGCCAGCAGCCAGAAACTCAACACACCGAACGCCGCGGCGAGCGGAATCGTCAGCAACAGCAGGCCGCGCAGCAGATCGGTGCGGATCACGACGGGCCGGCGCCGGCTCCGGTCGACGAAGACGCCGGCGACGATGTAGAGCAGGAACGGCAGCCGGCCGAGAGCACCGAGCAGCCCCATCTGGCTGGGGCCGACGTGCAGGTAGACGATCGCAACCAGTGGGGAGGCCACCAGGGTGACCTGCGAGCCCAACTGCGAGGTCGTCTGCCCGACCCACAATCGGACGAAGTCCCGGTCCTTCCAGACGCCCTGACCGAAGTGGCGTCGGATCCAGCCGTCGGAGTCCTGCTGGCCGGATTCGATCGGCGTCTCCGGGTGCTCACGGGTGTCGCTCACGCGGGCTGAACCTGCCGCCGAGGTGGGGCGAGCCGGCCAGCCGCGCGCAGCAGCTCGATCGGTCGCGGGCCCTGGGCGATAGCGACCGACGTGGCGAGGTAATACGGCGCGACCGGCGAGTCGGCGAGCAGGCCGAAGGCGCCGTGTAGCTGCAGGGCCCCGGCGGCGGCGTCCCGAGCGAAGACGCCGGCCGCGGCGAGGGCTCCGGCAGCGCGCGCCCCGCAGCCGCCGCCAGTTCCACTGTCCTCGGCAGCGTCGATCTCGGTCGTGAGTGCGCGCAGAGCCTGCGCCCGGACCGCGAGCCGGGCGAGCCGGAAACCGACTGTCTGGTTGTCCAGCAGGGCCCGGCCGAACTGAGTGCGGTCCCGGGTGCGGCCCACGGTCGCCGACAGGCAGGCCGATCCGGCGCCGGTCAGCCACGCCGCCCGGCGGAGCAGGTCGCCGGTGAGCACCGCGGCGGCCTGCGCACCCGTGCACGATGGCTCGACATCCCTCAGGGGTCCGGGCTCGACAGTCGCCGTGTGCATCGAGCCGAGGGCTGTCCGCCGTTCCCGCAACCGAACAGCGGGGTGGTCGACCGGCAGCAGCCGAATCTCGATTCCGCTGCCGTCCGGGTCGAATGCCTCCCACGGGCCACCGGAGGCGACCACCAGCAGCCCGCCCGGTCCCGGATGGGTCAACGGACGATCCGGCCGGCACGCGTCGACGACCGCCAGCATGGCGCCGCGCGGCGTGCTACCGGCGTGGACCTGAACGTCGATGCCCGTGCAGGTGTCGAGTAGCGCCCCGTCATACCCGGCCTCGCCGGCTGCGGAGACGACGGCCGACGCAGCTCGCCGGCCCAGGCCGAGACCGCCCAGGGACGCCGGCACCGCGAAGTCGAAGGCCCCGAGTTCGGCGAGGTCGGACCAGACCGCGTCCCGCGCCGGGCCGCCGGACGTACAAACAGCGAGCACGGCCCGCCGGATTCGCTCCGTCAACGCTGCGTCGTCGAATGAGCCGATGGCCGCCCCCGGTAGGCCGGCACTGGCGATCACCTCGAGCATCATCTCCGACGTGCCCGCCGAGATGGTGAGGCCGGGCGCCTCACGGTAGGCGGCTTCCAGCCGGCCGCCGGCGAGCGCCGCGTCGTCTCCGCGCGCCCAGACACCGCGCTCGTGCGCGAGCCGGGTGCAGGTCGAGGCGATGTCCGCGGCGGTCTCGCTGCACAACAGTTTCGTCCCGGCGGCGAGCACCGGATCGACGTCGCCCCGCTCGATCTGCGCGAGACATTGCCGGGAGAGGGCGCGCGCGGAGTCCAGCCGCGATCGCAGCCGGCCGATCTCGGGAGCGACCAGCGGATCGTCCACGGTGCGGGGATCGAACTCTGCGCACCACGCGTCCAGCCACGCGGTCGCCTTCGCGACGTGGTCGACGCCGGTCCGCTCCAGCGCCAGCGCCTCGGTGATGAGCGGCCAGGCGCCACCGATCGGGCCGACGACGGTCTCCGGGCCCACCTGCACGTCGGTGAGCGTGACGTCACCGAACGCCTCGTCGGCGAGCCCCGGCACCGTCCGCACGGTCACGCCGGGCGCGTCGAGCGGCACGAGGAACAGCGAAATACCCTGGTACGGCGTCGATTCCTCCGATGAGCGCGCCGCGACCAGAGCGATGTCCGCGAGCGTCGTGCGGACGCTGTAGACCTTTCGCCCGAAAATGGCCCAGCCACCGTCGTCGCGCGGGCGCGCCTGGGTCGTCAGGCTGGCCAGATCTGAGCCGACCTCGGGCTCGGTGTAGAGCACCGTGCAGTAGCGCCGGCCGGCGGCGAGGTCGGGCAGCAGCTCCGCCCGCTGGGCGGCGGTTCCGGCGGACAGCAGGAAGGCACCGCAGATCTGCACCGACAGCATCTGCAGCGTGTCGGACACGCCCGCGGCGATCATCTCCTCCACCACGCCCGCCGCGTCGGTCGCCGACAGGCCCCGGCCGCCGTACGCGGACGGCCAGTTCGGCGCCAGCAGCCGGTGTCGCCCGAGAAGCCGATAGACCGCGCGCGGGTCGGTCTCGCCGGTCGTGTCGCGACCCGCGAGCATCTGCGCCCGGGCGCGCCGCCCGGCCGGGCCGGCCAGCACGCCAATTGCCTCCACACGCGGCGTGGGTGCGTCGCCGGCGACGAGGGCTGCGGTCACTCCTCCTCCGTTCGCTGGACGCGGCTGAGCAACCGGGCGAGCGCCGCGTCGTCGAGACCGGCGTCGGGGAAGTCGGCGGCGGCGTAGGACGATCCGATATCCGTGCAGTGCTCGACCAGCGCGGCGAGCCGGTCACGCAGGTCGCTCGCGAGGACCGCGGCCGCTTCCCGATCCGCCCCGGCGACGGCCAGCTGCACCGGCGTGACGACGATTTGCATACCGGCTTCGGGCGCCTCGGCGGCGGTCAGGCGCACGCCGGTCGGCAGGGCAACAACCCGCAGGACCGGCGCCGCGAGGTCACCCGCTGCCGGCTGGAACGCCGCGGTCCGCCGCTTCGCCCGAACGGCATCTCGGGCGGCCCGGATGAGTTGGGCGGGATCCGCCGGCACCGGATCCAGCCGCACGAGCGCCGGTTGCGCCGCGCATCCGGACTCGGCGATGTCGGCGACGAGAATGCCGGCCGCGACGCCGGCCGACCGCGCGGCGAGGTGGGAAAGAACGGCCGCCACCACGAGCTCGGTCAGATCGGTGCCGTAGGCGTCCGAGGCGGCGACGAGTGCGTCGGCGACCTCACCCAAATCGTGTTGCGGCCCAATCAGAGCGCCCGAACGGGCGGCGGGCGGCTGCGATCCGTCCAGCCGGATCCGGTCGATGTGGGCCGGCAGGTTGTGATCGGCGCAGTCCGCCGGGGTGATGGTCAGCCGCGTCGGCGAACCGGCGTCGTCCGTCGCTTCCACCACGATCGCCTCGCCGGGCTGGACCCCGCCGGCGGTCGGCACCACCCCGATCCAGCCGTCGCGCTCGGCGAGCACCGTCGCGATCGCAACGATGCTGAGGCACTCGAACAGGTCACGCACGCGCAACGGCACCCCCGCGGCCCGGGACACGCCCGCGAGATCGATGGCGCGGATGGAACCCCCACCGAAGTCGAAGAATCCGACCGTCACGCTCGGCTCGGTGGTGCCGAGCACCTCTGCA
>JBPCOR010000264.1:0-3465 GCA_051000035.1 Mycobacteriales bacterium
TTGACCTGGACGTGCCCGATGTCCCCGATGTGCTCCGCCGGCTCGCTGCGCCGCCGGCCTGGCGCCGGGCGCACGTCCTGGTGGCCGGCAGGGGCGGCCTGCTGCTCGTCTCGGTCGACGACCGGGACGCCGCGGTGGGGCATCTCGACCTCATCGTGGTGGCCGCCGGCGCCCGCCGCCGCGGCGTCGGCCGGGCGTTGGTCGGCGCGGCCGAGGACCGACCGGCCGCCGACGGCGTGCGCGAGGTCCGGTGGGCGGGCAACCCGCCGTGTTACGGGTGGCCGGGCATCGACGTCGGCTACACGCCGGCGATCTGCACGGCCGAGTCGCTGGGCTACGAGCGCTACGGCACGGCCCAGAACGTCGCGGCCGATCTCGATGCTCTCGATCTCGATACGACGGCCGACGAGAGACGCCTCACCGCGGCCGGCGCGCACCTGCATCGTTGCGTGGCGGGCGCCGATCCGCTTGCGGTAACGATGATCGAGTGGATTCGCACGACCTGGAACTCCACCTGGGCCACCGAGGCGGCGGCCGCGCTGGACGCCGGCAGACCGGGCGCCTGTCACATCGCGGTGCGAGACGGCGCGGTCATCGGTTTCGCGGCGTGGGGGGCGAACCGCGCCGGCTGGTTCGGCCCGATGGGCACCGATCCGGCGGCCCGCGGTCTGGGCGTGGGCGGGGTGCTGCTGCGCCGGTGCCTCGCCGACCAGCGGGCGGCCGGCGTACGGCGCTCGCAGATCGGCTGGGTGGGGCCGATCGGTTTCTACTCCCGCGCCGTCGGCGCCCGCATCGACCGGATCTTCTGGCTCTATCGCAAAGAGGTCCATCCGGGCGGCGGAAGGCCGATAGGTTGCTAAATTACTGACCGGCAGTTCAACTCGTGAACGAGTGACATACAGCGATCGGAGGCGGCGCCGTGTACCGTCCACCGGCCCCGGGAGTCGATGTCGATGACTCGGCGCCGTCACCGACCGCCCTGGACAGCCTGACCACCGAGTGGGCCGATCCGCGGTACGCCGGCATCGACACGATGCCGACCGTCGAGCTCGCGCGCATCATCAACGCAGCCGACGCGACGGTGCCGACCGCTGTCGCGGCGGTGATCCCGGCTGTAGCGGCCGCAATCGACGACATCGTGGGCGGGCTGCGGGCCGGTGGCCGGCTGATCTACGTCGGCGCCGGCACGCCGGGACGGATCGCGACCCTGGACGCCGCCGAGTGCCCGCCGACGTTCGGCACGCCGCCGCAACAGGTGCAGGCCCTGATGGCCGGGGGACGCACCGCGCTGGTCACCGCCGTCGAGGGTGTGGAGGACGACGCGGCGGCCGGCGCTGCCGACCTCGCAGCGCTCGATGTGACGGCCGGCGACGCGGTGCTGGGCATCACCGCGAGCGGCCGGACGCCGTACGTGATCGGCGCGCTGCTCGCCGCCCGGGCAGCGGGCGCCGTCACGATCGGGCTGGTCTGCAACGCCCGCGCGGAGCTCTCCGCGGTGGTCGACCACCCGATCGAGGTGATCGTGGGGCCGGAGGTGCTCGCCGGCTCGACCCGGCTCAAGGCCGGTACGGCGCAGAAGCTCGTGCTCAACATGATCTCGACGATCGCGATGGTCGCGCTGGGCAAGACCTACGGCAACCGGATGGTCGACCTGCGCGCCACCAATCGGAAGCTGCGCCGCCGGGCCGAACGGATGGTCGCCGACATCACCGGCGCCGACGACGATACGGTGCGCGCCGCCCTGCTCGCCGCCGATCAGCATGTCAAGACCGCCGTCGTCGCGATCGAACGCGACGTCGACGCCGCAGCCGCCCGCGACCTGCTGCGGGCCGCCGGCGGGCGGCTCGGCGAAGCATTGCGGGCTCCGGCCGGGCGCTGACAAGCGGTCGCAGGTCGAGACATCCGGCCGGCGCACGCTCGCAGCTGCGGCGGGCGGACCGCATCGGCGGGTGGCTCGACCTGGGCGAGGACGTCTACGTCTGTTTCGACGACGACGCCGACGGCCGGGCGCCGTACGACGCCGTCGCGCTGACCGACCTGATCGCGACGTGACTCGTGCGCACCTGAGTCAGCAGGCGACCGCGGACGGCAACTGCGCCGCCGATGAGTCGCCCGCGCGCGACCGTCAGTCGCGGCGAGCACGGGCGCGCCGCTTGCCCTCACGCATCGCCTGCACCCGCGCCACCGGTATCGCGTGGCCTTCGGCGATCAGCTCCGCGCCCAGCCGCTGCGGCGCCGGCATCAGCTCGGCCCACGGATCACCGTCGCCGAGCAACCCGACTGCGGTGCGAATGGTGAAATCGCCCGGCGCGACGCGGTCGAGGTCATCCCACCCGACCGGCCACGACACCGGCGTACCGGGCCGCACCCGCGGGCTGTAGACCGACGCAACCATCGCGCCACCGCTGCGGGTCGAATCCAGGAATACCCTGCCCCCGCGATCTTCCCGGATATATGCCGTCGTCGCCAGGACTGGATCGATCCGCTCGGCCCGCGCTGCAAGCGCGCGAGTGGCCGCCGCGACATTCTCGATCCCCGCCGCATCGTCGAGCGGTACGACGACATGCATGCCCTTGGCGCCACTGGTCTTCACGGCAGCCGCCAAGGATGAGTCGGCAAGGGCCTGCCGCACCAGCCGTGCCGCCTGCACGACCCGGTCGAACGCAGCTCCCTCCGGCGGATCGAGGTCGAGGATGAGATGCGTCTGCCGGCCCGCGCGGACCAGCGTGGGGTGATATTCGATCGCACGTTGGTTCGCAAGCCACAGCAGCGTCAGCCGGTCGTTGCACAACGGATAGGAAATATCACGCTTGGACGACTCGGCCCACACCGAAACGGTCCGGACAAACGGAGGCGCGTATCTCGGCACGTTCTTCTGCATGAAAGGCGCCTGCCCCCGTAGCACTCGGATCACCGACAGCGGCCGGTCTCGCAGCGCCGGCAGGATGCGGTCGCCGACGGTGTCGAGGTAGTCGACCAGGTCACGCTTGGTCGCCTCAGCACCCTCGAACAGCGGCTGGTCGAGGTTGGTCAACGAGACGCCGTTGCGTTCCTCGTTGGCACTCACTGCGCGACCTCCTCGGTCGCTGCGCGCCTCGTCGCCCGACGCGGATTCATCGGATCACCATCCCGGTTGCGGCGGCTCGCGTCAGCGAGATTGTGGCAGCTTCACCGAGCGGCCCCGACGCGCAGGCGCGGACGGCGGCGGTACGACGGGCCCGATGTCGCCATCGGGCGCCGTGTCCAAATCGACGATCACCGGAGCATGATCGCTCGGCCCGGTGCCCTTGCGTGCCTGCCGATCCACCCAAGCCGCCCGCACCCGGTCGGCCACCGGAGCCGACGCCAGGACCAGGTCGATCCGCATCCCGAGGTCTTGGTGAAACATGCCGGCCCGGTAGTCCCAGTACGTGAAGACCCGCTCGCTCGGCCAGCGTTCCCGCACCACATCGCGCAGACCCACCG
>JBPCOR010000293.1:0-10234 GCA_051000035.1 Mycobacteriales bacterium
TCATTCGGGTATCGACCTCACCATCCGTGTCCACGACGGCTGCCCGGTCCGGCGGTGCGTCAGTGGGGATCCCGTTCCGCCAGCGACGGCGGCGCGACGTTAGGTGGAGCCGCAGCATCGTCCGTCGTACGTAGGACTCGCGGGCGGCGGCATCGAGCGCCGACCACCGTGACCAGGTCTTCGCCAGCGCTTCGTGGACGAGGTCCTGAGCCAGACCCCAGTCGCCGGTCAGCAGCCAGCCGCTTCGCAGCAACGCGCCGGCGCTGGCCTGCGCGAAGTCGCGGAATCCTGGCGGTTCGCTCACCCGCACCCCCCGCGGTCGAGTTCCGACCTGAGGACGACCTGGGCGGCCAGAAAGGTTGTCACCGGGATTCGGTCAGGTGAACAGTGACAGCAGCAGGTACGACGCGGCGGCGGCCGGGAGCATCGAGTCGAGCCGGTCCATCACGCCGCCGTGCCCGGGCAACATCGTGCCCATGTCCTTGACGCCCAGATCGCGTTTGAGCATCGACTCGCCGAGATCGCCGAGCGTCGCGGCACCGGCGATGGCAACGCCGAAAATCGCACCCTGCCAGGCCGACAGCTGCAGCAACCAGCCGCCGAGCCCGATGCCCGACGCGACACACAGGGCGACCGAGCCGGCGAATCCCTCCCAGGATTTCGCCGGGCTCACGGTCGGCGCCATCGGGTGCCTGCCGATGAATACCCCGGTCGCGTAACCGCCGACGTCGCTGCATACGACCGTCGCCATGAAGGTGATGACCCGGCGTACGCCGTCGTCGGGGACCGCGAGCAGCAACGCGAACCCGGCCAGGAACGGCACGTAGATCGTCACCAGCACGCCGGTCGACACGTCCCGCAGGTAGCCGCCGGCACCCCCGGACAGGCGCCAGATCGCGAGCGCCGCGCAGGTCAGCAGCATCGCCGTCGCGAGCCCGTCGGCGCCGCGCAACCAGGTCACCAGCTCGATCGCGGTTGCCGCGGCGAGCAGCGGCACCAGCGGTGGGTGCGCCGCGACCGAAGCCATCGCGCGGCTGATCTCCCAGACGCCCACCAGCACCGCCGCCGTAACGACCACGCCGAATCCGGGCCGGTAGAAGAACAGCGCCAGCACGACGACGGCGCCGAGCGCCACGCCGACACCGACATCGGCGAGCAGGTTCCGCCCGGCCCGCCCACCAGCGGCCCGGGGCGACGCGGTCCCGGGCGCCGCCGAGGGTCCAGCGCGAGCCATCAGACCTCGAGTAGTTCGGCTTCCTTGTTTCTGAGCAGGTCGTCGACCGACATGACGTGCCTGTCGGTCGTCTCCTGCAGGTCCTTCTCCGCCCGGCGTACGTCGTCCTCGCCCGCCTCGCCGTCCTTCGCGAGCCTGTCCAGAACGTCCTTGGCGTGCCGGCGGATGTTGCGGATCGAGACCTTGGAGTCCTCGCCCTTGCCGCGGGCGACCTTGACCAGGTCTCGGCGCCGCTCCTCGGTGAGCTGGGGCAGCACCACTCGGATAATGGCGCCGTCGTTGCCCGGATTCACCCCGAGATCGCTGTTGCGGATCGCCCGCTCGATCGGGCCGAGCTGGGTCGGGTCGTAGGGCTTGATGATCGCCATCCGCGCCTCCGGTGTGGTGACGGTGGCGACCTGCGGCAACGGCGTCGGGGTGCCGTAGTAGTCCACCGTGATCTTGGCGAACATCTGCGGGCTCGCCCGACCGGTACGGATCGCGCCGAGCTCCTCCTTGGCGACGCCCAGCGCCTTTTCCATGCGCTCCTCCGCGTCGAGCAGGGTGTCGTCGATCACGTGTCCTCCTGCGGCTCTCGGTCTGCTCCGGCGCCGTTGTCGGCCGGTCCGATGATCGTGCCGATCTTCTCACCGGCGACCGCCCGGGCGATATTGCCCTTCGTCATCAGCCCGAAAATGTGCATCGGGAGACTGTTGTCCCGGGCCAGGCTCACCGCGGTGGCGTCGGCGACCCTGAGGTCGCGCGCGAGGAACTCGTCGTAGGAAATGCGATCGTATTTGACCGCCCCGGGGTTGGTCTGCGGGTCACTGTCGTAGACGCCGTCGACACCCTGCTTGCCCATCAGCAGGACACCGCAGCCGATCTCCAGCGCGCGTTGCGCGCCGACGGTGTCGGTGGAGAAATACGGCATGCCGGCCCCGGCGCCGAAGATCACCACCCGGCCCTTGTCGAGGTGGCGCTCGGCCCGGCGCGGGATGTATGGCTCGGCGACCTGCCCCATCGCGATTGCCGTCTGCACCCGGGTCGGCACCCCGGCCTTCTCGCAGAAGTCCTGCAGGGCAAGGCAATTCATCACCGTGCCGAGAATTCCCATGTAATCCGCGCGGGCCCGGTCCATGCCCCGCTCGGCGAGCTCGGCGCCGCGGAAGTAGTTGCCGCCGCCGACGACCACCGCGACCTGGACCCCGGACCGTACTACTTCGGCGATCTCACCGGCGAGCCCCGCGACGACGTCGAGGTCGACGCCGACCCCGGCGCCGCCGGACAGCACCTCACCGGAGAGCTTGAGCAGGACCCGACGCCAGCCCGGCCCGGCGGCGCCGGGCACTATGTCCACCGGCCCGGCAGCACCGGGCACTATGTCCACCGGCCCGGCAGCGCCGGGCACCGTGCCCACCGGCCCACTACGGCGTGCCGACCCGGTACCGCACGAACCTGCGGACGGTCACGCCCGCCTCACCAAGGACAGTGCCCACGGTCTTCTTCGAATCCTTGACGAAAGCCTGCTCCACGAGCGCCACGTCCTTGACGAAGCCCCTGACCCGGCCCTCGATGATTCTCGGCAGCGCCTGCTCCGGCTTGCCCTCCTCGCGGGAGGCCGCCTCGGCGATACGCCGCTCGTTCCGCAGCGTCTCGGCCGGGATGTCCTCACCGCTGACATAGCTCGGGATCATCGCGGCGATGTGCTGGGCGAGGTCCTTGGCGATCTGCGGCTCGTCCGTGTCCAGCTCCACGAGCACGCCCACCGTCGGCGGCAGTTCCGGGCTGGTGCGGTGCAGGTAGGTGCTGACGAAGCCGGGCGCTGTATCGTCCTGCGGCGCGAACCTGGCGAACCGGCGCACCTCGATCTTCTCGCCCATGACGGCGTTGGCCTCGTCGAGCAGATCCTTGACCGCCCTGCCGTCGTTCTCGACGGCGAGCAGGGCGGTCGGGTCGGTGACATCGGCGCCGGCGATGATCGCGGCGACCGTAGCGGCGAGTCGCTGGAAACCCTCGGTCTTGGCGACGAAGTCCGTCTCGCAGTTCAGCTCGACGAGCACACCGGAACGCGGACCGTCGAGGTTGGCCGCGACCAGGCCGTTGGACGCCGTGCGTCCCTCCCGCTTGCCGACGCCCTTCGCGCCCTTGACCCGTAGCACCTCGACCGCCCGGTCGAGGTCGCCGTCGGCCTCGACCAGGGCGTTCTTGCAGTCCATCATTCCGGCGCCGGTCGCGTCGCGCAGCTTCTTCACGTCAGCGGCTGAGTAAGTTGCCATGTCTCGTTTCTCTCGTGTTCTCGGGTCCGTCCGCGCCCACATCCGCGAAGCACGGCAGCGCACCGGCGTTGCTCGCCACGGGCGGGTGCGGTCAGTCGGTCGGCGGCGTGGCCGGCGGCGCGCCGTCGATCGGGCTGCCACCGGCGGCGGCACCACTGGTCAGCAGGTCCTTCTCCCACTCGGGCATCGGCTCGTCGACGGCGGGCGCACCCGGGAGATCGGGCTTGTCGGCGCCGTCAGGGGCGTTCGCCGCGGCCGCGCCCGAGCGGGCCATCAAGCCATCGGCGACGGCATCGGCCACCACCCTGGTGAGCAGGGTCGCGCTGCGGATCGCGTCGTCATTTCCGGGCACCTTGTAGTCGACCTCGTCGGGGTCGCAGTTGGTGTCCAGGATCGCGACGACGGGGATGCCCAGCTTGCGGGCCTCGCCGACGGCAATGTGCTCCTTCTTGGTGTCGACGACCCAGATGGCGCTCGGCACCCTGGTCATGTCCCGGATGCCGCCGAGCGTGCGCTCGAGCTTTATCTTCTCCCGCTGCAGCATCAACGATTCCTTCTTGGTCCTCGTCGTGCCGCCGCCGGTCTGCTCGATCGTCTCGAGTTCCTTCATGCGCTGCAACCGCTTGTGCACCGTCTGGAAATTCGTCAGCATCCCGCCCAGCCACCGCTGGTTCACATATGGCATGCCGACTCGCTGAGCCTGGGTGGCAACGGCTTCCTGGGCCTGCTTCTTCGTGCCCACGAACAGGATCGTGCCGCCGTGCGCGACGGTCTCCTTGACGAATTCGTATGCCTTGTCGATGTAGGTCAGCGTCTGCTGCAGATCGATAATGTACGTGCCATTGCGGTCGGTGAGGATGAACCGCTTCATCTTCGGATTCCACCGGCGGGTCTGGTGTCCGAAGTGGACCCCCGCGTCGAGCAGGTTCTTCATGGTGACGACGGCCACGGTGGCGCGTCCCTTCGTTTTGTGGGCGCCGCGGGGACTCGCGCCTCGGTTGTCGCAGGCGACCGGGTCGGCCGCTGCCCTGGTGCCTGGCCGGCGGCCACAGACCAGGGCCGAGAGACCCGGGACCGAGGGGACCGCCGCGTGATGCAGGCACGCGAAGTCGACCCGCTGATGCAGGTCGCGTGAGCGAGTGTACGGCGCGGTCCGGCACGGGGCGAATCGCCGACCCGACGGGCCGGCCGGCGACCTGCTGCGACCCGTTGGCGGCCCGCTGACACCCGCTGGGCGGCGGTGGGTTGATAGCACAGGCGCGCGGCCCACGCGGGATGCTTCCACCGACCCCGCAGCTGTCCCCAGGTGGCGTGATCCCGCGCGGGCCGACAGGGATCGACGGGAGCATCCCCGGATGGCTTCCGCGAATCGTCCCGCGTGGGGCCGGCGGTTGCTCGTCTCCGTCGGTGCCCTCACGATGCTCGTCGTCGCCGCTCCGCCGTCGCTTGCAGCGCCGGGCGATGTGCCGTTGCTGCTTCGGCCGGGCGCGCGCGCCGCCGCGCCGCCGACGGCTGCGGCCCGGTGGACGTGGCCGCTGCCCGATCATCCGCGGGTGACCCGTGGGTTCGATCCGCCGGCGACGCTCTATGGGCCGGGACACCGAGGGGTCGACCTCGCCGGATACGCCGGCGAGCCAGTCCTCGCTGCGGGCGCCGGTGTCGTCGGTTTCGCCGGTCTGGTCGCCGGCCGGGGCGTGGTGACGGTCCGTCACCCCGGCGGCCTGAAGACGACGTACGAGCCGGTGCGCCCGGTCGTGCGCACCGGTCAGGCGGTCACCGTGGGCGCGCGGGTCGGCCGCCTCGATGACGGGCACCCCGACTGCCCGGTGCCGGCATGCCTGCACTGGGGGCTACTGGGGGGCGACGCCTACCTCGACCCGCTGCTGCTCCTGGGTCGGGTGCGGCTGCGACTGCTGCCGCTCGGTACCGGCCCCACCTAGGCCGCCCGAGCGGCTCAGGCGCGGGGGTGTGCCTGCCGGTAGACGGCGCGCAGCCGCTCTACCGACACGTGCGTGTAGATCTGGGTGGTCGCGAGGTTCGCGTGCCCGAGCAGCTCCTGCACCGAGCGCAGGTCGGCCCCGCCCTCGAGCAGGTGGGTGGCCGCGGAGTGCCGCAGGCCGTGCGGCCCGAGATCGGGCGTCTCGTCGTCGAGGTCGGCGAGGCGGCTGTGTACGACCCGCCGGATGGTGCGCGGGCCCAGGCGGCCGCCGCGCGCACCGAGGAGCAACGCCGGGCCGCTGCGAGCACCGACCAGCGCCGGGCGGCCGCGCGTCAGCCACGAGTCGAGCGCCCGCTGCGCGGGTACGCCGTAGGGCACCGTACGTTCCTTGCTGCCCTTGCCGAGGACCCGCACGACGCGGCGCCCGGTGTCGACGTCGTCGGCGTCCAGGCCGGCGAGCTCGCTGACCCGCACGGCCGTCGCATAGAGGAGCTCCAGGACCAGCCGATCGCGCCGGCCGATCGGGCTGTCATCCTCGGCCACGTCGGCGAGCAGGGTGCGGGCCTGTCCGGCGGCGAGCACGTCGGGCAGCTCGCGGTGGATCCGGGGGCTGGCGAGACCGGCGGCCGCGTCGCGGTCGCACCGGCCCGTCCGGTAGGCCCAGGAGCAGAACATCCGCGCTGTCGTCGCTCGCCGCGCCAGGCTCGCTCGTGCCGCACCTGTGGTGTGCTGGCGGGCGAGCCAGCTGCGCAGCACCGCGATGTCGAGGTCGCCGACCACCGCGCCGGACCGGCGGGCCAGGTGATCGAGCAGGTCGATGACGTCGCCGGCGTAGGCGCGGACGGTATGCGGGGACAGGCCACGTTCGAGCTCGAGGTGACGCTCGAATGACGCCACCGCGGCGGCGAGGTCCGCGGGCAGCGCGGCGAGCATGCCGGCGCGGTCTCTGCGCCGCGACCGCCGGGACGCCAGCCCGCTGCCCACCGCGACCTGCTGACTCCCCGGACCGGCCACGCTCCGACCGTGCGCGCCGCCCGGCGCCACGTCAAGCAGCGCACCGGCGCGTCGTGGCTAGGCCGGGGCTAGGCCGGCGTGGGCGCGGGTCGTGCCGCGATCCCGACGTCGAGGCGGGCTCGCTCCGACAGTCGCCAGCCATCGGTACGCCGCTCGACCAGGTCGCGCAACTCCAGCAGCGGCAGCACCCGCAGCAGATCGGTGACCGGGAGCCCGCAGCTGTGGGCAATGCGCTCGACCGGTGCAGCGCGGATCAGGGGCACGCCGTCCAGGACCCGGCCGGCCATCGGATCCAGCCCGTCCCGCAGCCCGACCGGAGCGCGCCGCGGCGTCGCCAGCTCACCGATCCTGCCGATCTCCTCGAGCACCTCCCCGACCCGGGTGACGACGCGCGCGTGTTCGTCGCGGAGCAGCTCGTGGCACCCGACCGACATCGCCGAGGTCACCGGGCCCGGCACAGTCATCAGCGACCGGCCGATCCGCTTGGCCCGACGTGCGGTCGCGAGCGCCCCGCTGCGGACTCCGGCCTCGACGACGATCGTGCCGGCGCCGACGGCGGCGATGAGCCGGTTACGCACCAGGAAGCGGTGCCGGAACGGCGCGCATCCTGCCGGCCACTCCCCGACGAGCAGGCCGGCCTGCAGGACGTGATCGAACAGGGTCCGGTGCCCGCGCGGGTACGGCGAGTCGAGACCGCCGGCCAGAATCGCGACGGTCATGCCGCCGGCGGCGAGCGCGCCGCGGTGAGCAGCACCGTCGATGCCGTAGGCGCCTCCGGACACGACGGTCCAGCCCTGCTCGGCCAGGCCGTAGGCAAACTCCGCGGCCACGTGCTCGCCGTACGCCGTGGACGCCCGCGACCCGACGATCGACACGCAGTGCCCAAGTGCCTCATCGAGCCGGGCGGGTCCGCGCACCCACAGCCCGAGCGGCGGCGCCAGGTCCGCGACGGCGTCGTCGTCACGGCCGGCCAGGACGGCTGCCTCCATCGGGCGCAGCGCCTGCGCCGGCCATTCCTTGTCGGCCGGCGTCACGAAGCGCATCCCGATCGCACCCGCGCGTCGCAGGTCGTCATCGACCTGCTCATCCCCGGCGCGCACGTCGACACCCGGGCCGGAACGCCGCTCCGGTGCGGTTGCGGCCGAGTCGGCACCCGCTCGGAGCCGGGCGGCCACCTCGGCAGCGCCGTCGGCGTGGACGTAGCGGTAGACCGATGCCCGGCCCGGCTCGATGGCCCGGGACAGCCAGATGCGGGCTCGCCGGTCGGCGGACTCGTCGCTCCGGACGTCCGGCACCGGACCGGACCTGAATTGTCCGGCGGAATTGCTCGCTCGGGCATCGGACGTTCCGGCATCCGACGTGCGGGCATCCGAACGGCGGGCATCAGTCGTTCGGGCATCCGGCGTTCGGGCGTCGGTCATGCCGCGGCCTCGGAGAGCCGGAAGCCGAGTGCCTCGGCGAGGTCGTACCGATCCGGCGACCCACGCCCGCCCAGGTCTGCGATGGTCCACGCCATCCGCAGGATCCGATCCAGGCCGCGGGTGCTGATGGCGCCGCGGTCAAGCGCCGTCAGGGCATCGCCCATGACCAGCCGGCCCGGGCGCCACCGGGCCCGCAGGACAGGGCCCGGAACGTCCGCGTTGCGCAGCCAGGGCGTACCGCGGAGTCGCTCGGCGGCTACGGCGCGGGCGGTGGCGACCCGGGCGGCCACGGTCGCGGTCGACTCCAACAGGTCGGTGTCGGCGAGGAGCGCCGAGCGCAGCACCGGCATCAGCTGCACCCGCAGATCGACGCGGTCCAGTAGTGGCCCGGACAGCCTCGCGAGGTAGCGCCGCCGCACCATCGGCGCGCAGGTGCATGCCGCGTCGCCGGCAGGCGACGCGCACGGACACGGGTTTGCGGCGAGCACCAGCTGAAACCGGGACGGATATCGAAACAGGCCGCCCGCCCGCGCGATCGAGACCGCGCCTCGCTCCATCGGCTCGCGCAGTGCGTCCAGCGCACCACTGGGGAATTCCGGCGCCTCGTCCAGGAACAGGATCCCGCAATGAGCGCAGGAGATGGCACCGGGTCTCGGTACGCCGGACCCGCCGCCCACCAGCGCTGCGACGCTCGCCGTGTGATGCGGCGCGCGCAACGGCGGGGTCGAGACGAGCGGCGCCCCCGGCGGCAGCAACCCCGCGATCGAGTGCACGGCGGTGACCTCCAGCGCCTGCTCGTGCGACAGCGGTGGGAGCAGGCCGGGCAGGCGCTCGGCGAGCATCGTCTTCCCGGCCCCAGGCGGCCCGGACAACAGCAGATGGTGCCCGCCGGCTGCGGCCACCTCCAGGGCGCGGCGGCCCACGGGCTGCCCGACCACGTCGACCACGTCGTAGGCGGGCGGCTCGCGCTCGTATGCCGGTGGCGCGCGCTCGACGACGTCGGTCGGCTCGCCGCGCAGCCACGCCAGCAGCTCCGACAGCGTCCGGACGCCGTAGACACCGACGTCGAGCACGAGCGCCGCCTCGGCCGCGTTGGCCGCCGGTACGACGGCCCGGTCGATGCCCGCCCGCGCTGCGGCCAGCACCGCGGGCAGCACGCCGCGCACCGGACGCACCGTGCCGTCCAGGCCGAGCTCGCCGATCAAGGCAAGACCGGTCAGCGCCTCCTGCGGCACCAGACCCGCCGCGCACAGCACGCTGGCGGCGAGCGCCAGGTCGTAGCCGCTGCCGTGCTTGCGCAGATCGGCCGGCGACAGCGCAAGCGTGATGCGGTGCGCGGGCCAGCTCTGCCCGCTGTTGACGATCGCCGCGCGGATCCGGTCGCGTGCCTCGGTCAGCGCGGCATCGGGCAGCCCGACGATGCTCACCCCCGGCAGGCCGCGCGCCAGATCGGCCTCCACCTCGACGACGTGTCCCTCGACCCCGAGCAGCGCCACCGAGCGGGCCCGCGCCAGCGGCATCAGAACGCCGCCGGCAGGTGCCGCACCGCAGCGCCGCCGCGCGGCTGCCGCACGATCGTGACGACGTCGAACCGGACCGACCGCCAGCCGACCTCGTGCTCGGCGAGCCAGCGCACGGCGAGCCGCCGGATCCGGGCTGCCTTGGCCCCCACCACCGCCTCCGCGGGGTCCCCGTAGTCGAGGCTGGAGCGGGTCTTGACCTCGCAGAACACGATGACCGCCCCATCGGCCGCGATGATGTCGAGCTCCCCGTCGGGACAGCGCCAGTTGCGATCCAGGACCCGCAGGCCGCTGTCCTGCAGATGGCGCACGGCGACCCGCTCGCCGTACGCGCCGACAGCATCCTTGGCCCGCATTGCCGTGCCTCCCACCGCTGCTCGTGCGTGTGGGTCAAGGCTGGCGGTGGCGACCGCCCGGGGCTCGGGTCGGTGGCACCGGCTGTGAACGGCGGCCGCCCTGTGGACGGCGGTTTGACGGCGCCGAGCGGGTGCTCTACAGCGCGCGGCCGGTCAGGAGCCGAACGGCTCCTCGCCGTCGGGCAGCTCCAGGTCGGGTTTCTCGATCTCCTCGATATTGACGTCCTTGAACGTCACGAGGTGCACGTCTTTCACCAGCCGGTTCGGGCGATACATGTCCCACACCCAGGCGTCCTGCATGCGCACCTCGAAGAACGTGTCGCCGCCGGCCTCGCGCACCTGCAGGTCGACGGTGTTGGCGAGGTAGAACCGGCGTTCGGTCTCGACGACGTAGGAGAACTGGCGAACGATGTCGCGGTACTCCCGGTAGAGCGTCAGCTCCATCTCGGTCTCGTACTTCTCCAGGTCCTCCGCGCTCATGTCGCCTCCGCGAAG
>JBPCOR010000340.1:0-3105 GCA_051000035.1 Mycobacteriales bacterium
GGCATCTGGTCCCCCGCCGGCGACTGGGTCGGCGGACACGGGTGCGCTGTGGCGCTGGCCCGGTCCCCCCCACGCCGACACCGCGCGGGTCGAGGCGGTGCCTCAGTACGGGCACTGGGAGTCAGCCGCCCTCGCCGCGGTCGTCCCGCTCGCCCGCGGCTGGGAGCGGCAGGTCGACAACGCGCGTAACCCGTTGTTCTACCAGGGCGCGTTGACGCCGGAGCGGTATCACGCCTGGCTGCGGGACAACGCCGTGCGCTACGTCGCCATCTCAACCGCCCGACCGGATTACGCGGCGCAGGTCGAGGCGGCCATCGTGCGCGCCGGTCAGCCCTGGCTGGTCCCGGTCTGGCACGACACCGAATGGTCCCTCTTCCGGGTCGTCGGCACCGCGCCGCTGGCGAGCGGCCCCGCCCGGGTGCTCAGAACCAGCCCGACGCACCTGACCTTGGTGGTGCGTACGCCCGGGAACAGCCTGGTGCGGGTGCGGTGGTCGCCGCTGCTGACGGTGACTCCGGGCGCCAGCCTTCGGGCGCATGGCGACTGGACCCTCCTACAGGCCAGGCATCCCGGGCACTACACGATCTCCGCGTCCTACTGATCGGACCGAGGTCGGGGGACCGTGAATCGGGCCGTCGCGACTTTCAGCGCAACGCGAAGAGCGCGACGCTCGCTGCGCCGGCCGCGATGCAGTACAGCCCGAACGGCCGCAGCGACCGGCCGGCGAGGTAGCGGGTCAGGAACCGCACGGACAGATACGCGCCGACGCCGGACAGCACGGAGCCGAAGAGCACCTGTGGGCGGATCCCGTCGCCGAGGGGGCCGAAGAGGTCCGGCAGCTTCAGCGCACCGGCGGCGAGGATGACGGGCGTCGCGAGTAGGAAGCTGAAGCGGGCCGAATCCTCGCGCGAGAGGCCGGACAGCATGCCGGCGACGGTCGCCACGCCGGACCGCGATATCCCCGCGGCGAGGGCGAGGATCTGGGTGCTGCCGATGGCGACGGCGCGTGGGACGGACATGTCGGCGAGCACCCGGTCCGACGTGGGTCCCGACACGCGCTCATCGACGTACACGCTGGACACGGTCGGATCGTGGCGGCGCAGCTGCTCGACGAAGAGCAGGATGAAGCCGTTGATGGCGAGGAAGATCGCGGTCGGGACGGGGCGACCCAGCGTGGTGCGAAACCAGTGTTCGGCGATGAGACCGACGATGCCGACGGGGATGGTTCCGAGCACGAGCAGCCAAGCCAGCCGTTGGTCACTGGTGCTGACCTCGCGGTGGGCGATGCTGGTGACCAGACCGCGGATGACGCGCAGCCAGTCGCGCCAGAAGTAGATGAGCAGGGCGATGGCGGTGGCGACGTGCAGGCCGACGATGAAGGCGAGGTACGGCGACTCCGCGCTGCTGACGTCGAGGTCGCGTGCCCAGCTGCCCCCGATCCAGGCGGGCAGCAGCACGCTGTGTCCGAGACTGGAGATCGGGAAGAGCTCGGCGACGCCCTGCATGGCGCCGACGACGCCGGCTTCCAGCCAGCTCAGCTGATGAATCACTAGCGTCCTCCATGCGGCGTCGACCTCGGACCGAACGTCCATCCGCCGTCAGGAGGCGGTGCTACTACGCTCAGGATAGTAATGCAGGTGGGAGGCAGATGTGGCGCGCGCCGTACGCCGTCGAGGCGGCCTCGAGCAGGAGGTCCTCGCCTGCCTCGCGGTCGCGAGCGGACCGCAGACGCCGACCCAGGTCCAGGCTGCGCTGGGCGGGGACCTCGCCTACACGACCGTCATGACGACGTTGGCGCGGCTGCACGCCAAGGGAGTGCTGGTGCGCAGCCGCGCCGGCCGGGCCTATGCGTACCGGTTCGTCGGGCGCCCGGAGCACGCGCGGTCATCGTTGACCGCCCACCACATGCTCCGCCTGCTGGACTCCGACGTCGATCGTGCGGCCGTGTTGAGCCGGTTCGTCGCCGACCTGGCCCCCGGCGACGAGCAGCTGCTGAGCGATCTGCTGCGCGGCGAGGAAGGTCGATCGGATCCGGGCCGGCGCGCATGAACGGCCTGTCGCTGGTGCCCTTCGCGCTGAGCGTGGTGCTGTACTTGACCGGGGTGCGGTTGGGGCGCTGGTTGCCGCCGCGGGTCGCCGCCGTCGGCCTGACGGCACTGGCCGTGGTGGTGGCGACCGCGGCCCTGGTGGCGCTGGCACTCGCGGGGATGTTGGCGGTGGCTCAGCTTCCGTGGGTCGCCCGCACCGGGCACTGGTCGGCGCCGACGCTGGGCTCGGTCAGCAACCTGCCGCTTGCGCTGTGCTGGGTCGGTGGGCTGCTCGGCGCCGCATTGGCGATGCGGACGGCCGTGCACGCTGTCGCCGTGGGTCGGGCACTCGGGCGGGCGGCGGCCGCCGTACGCATGATGTCACCGGGCCGTCGCGGCCGGCGGATCGGCGCGGACAGCTACCGCCCGGGGCAGCCTCTCGCGGCGGCGATCGACCCGATCGGCCCGGGGGAGGTCAGCCCGGGGGAGATCAGCCCGGGGGAGATCAGCCCGGGGGAGATCAGCCCAGGGGAGATCAGCCCGGGGGAGATCAGCCCGGAAGAGATGAGCATTGTCGACGACGCGATCCCGGACGCCTACGCCGTCGCGGGCCTGCGCGGGCACGTCGTGGTCACGACCTCGATGCTGCGGTTGCTGCCGGCCGCCGAGCGTCGTGCGCTGCTGGCTCACGAGGCGGCCCACGTCCGCCATCGCCACCACCTCTACGTGCAGGCGGTGAGACTCGCCGCCTGCGTGAATCCGATGCTGCGGCCGTTGGTCGCGGCGGTCACCCTCGCCGTGGAGCGCTGGGCGGATGAGGATGCCGCAGCCGCGGTGCAGGACCGGCGGGTCGTCGCCCGTAGTCTTGCGCGGGCGGCACTGGGCCGGCGCGCTGCGACCGCCGCACCGACGGTGCTCGCCGCGGCCGATCATCAGGTGGGTGACCGCGTGCGCTTCCTGCTGGCGCCGCGGCCGCGGCGCCGCCCACTGACAACGGGCGCGGTGGTCGCGGTCATCGCCGCGTGCAGCGCTGCGTCCATCTCGTCGGCGGGCGGAGTGCACGAACGCATCGAAGTGG
>JBPCOR010000383.1:0-12825 GCA_051000035.1 Mycobacteriales bacterium
GGCCCTGACGTTTCTCGGCGGGGTCGACCTGCCGCACAGCCTCGGCACGACCCTGGAGCTGCCTGCCCCGTGGACCCAGCTGCGCCGCCGCAGCTGGCCGATCCACCCGGGCTGCGAGTGCACCGACCCCGCGACGGACACCGCACCAGGGTTCGACGGCGACGCGACGAACCAGGCCGCCGGCCCGCCGTTGCCCCGCGCCGGCTCGTCGCCGCGGCAACGGGCCATGAGCATGCCGCCGACCCACCTGATCGACGTACCGGTGACAATGAACGCGTGAGCGATATCCCGCGCCGAAGCGTCACGCGCACGGCCAAGCTGGCTGCCCTCCCGCTGGGCGTCGCCGGGCGGGCGACTCTCGGCCTGGGCAAGCGGCTCGCCGGGCGGCCCGGCGAGGAGATCAGCGCCGAACTGCAGGAGCGCACCGCCCAGCAGTTGTTCGCGGTCCTCGGTCAGCTCAAGGGCGGCGCGATGAAGGTCGGGCAGGCGCTGTCGGTCTTCGAGGCCGCGCTGCCGGAGGACTCGACCGCGCCGTACCGGGAAGCACTCACCCGCCTGCAGGAGGCCGCGCCGCCGATGCCGACGGCCACGGTGCACGCCGTGCTCGACGAGCAGCTCGGGCGCGGCTGGCGGTCCCGGGTCACGCATTTCGACGACCAGCCCGCCGCGGCCGCGAGCATCGGCCAGGTGCACCGCGCGACCTGGCGGGACGGGCGGCAGGTCGCGGTCAAGGGGCAGTACCCCGGCGCCGGACCTGCGCTGATATCCGACCGGAACCAGCTCTCCCGCTTCGCCCGGTTGTTCGCGATCCTGATGCCGGGGCTCGACATCAAGCCGCTGCTCGCCGAGGTGCGGGAGCGGGTGGCCGAGGAGCTCGACTACTCCCTGGAGGCGGACGCCCAGCGGGCCTTCGCGTCGGCGTACGCCGACGATCCGCAGATCATCGTGCCGCGGGTCGTGGCGAGCGCACCGAAGGTCCTGATCTGCGAGTGGCTCGACGGCCGCCCGCTCGCCTCGGTGATCGCCGGTGGTACCCAGCAGGAGCGCAACGTCGCCGGCGAGCTGCTCGCGACCCTGCACTTCTCGGCACCGCCGCGTTGCGGTCTCCTGCACGCCGACCCGCATCCCGGCAACTACCGCATCGTCGACGGCGACCGGCTGGGTGTGTTCGACTTCGGCGCCGTCGCCCGGCTGCCCCCGGGCCTGCCGCGCATCATCGGGCGGCTGGCCAGGCTCGCCGTGGAGGGCGACGCCCGCGCCCTGGTCGACGGCCTGCGAGCGGAGGGTTTCGTCCGGCCGGGCGTCACGGTCGAACCCGACCGGGTCCTGGACTTCTTCGCGCCGATCCTCGATCCGCTGCGAACGGCGACGTTCCGGTTCACCCGGGCGTGGCTACAGCGGGAGGCGGCCCGGGTCGGTGACCCGCGAACGGAGAGCGCCAGGCTGTCGCGGCAGCTGAACCTGCCACCGGCGTACCTGTTGGTGCACCGGGTCACTGTCGGTTCGATCGCCGTGCTGTGCCAGCTGGAGGCGCAGGCCCGCTACCAGGCGATCGTCGAGCGCTGGCAGCCCGGATTCGCGGATTGACCTCGCCGATTGACCTCGCGGGTGATCGCGCCGGATCGGTGCGCGGCCGGCGCCTGGTCGGCCCGGCCGTCCGGTGCGCTGCCAGCCGGGCCGCGGACAGGTCGCTGCCCCCGCCGTTGTGGTAACCGGCGGGGGCAGCGGTCGGGATCATCGAATGGACAGCCGGGCGAGCTGAGCGCGGCGGGTTGCGAGTTCGGCCCGGCGCTGCCATCGCCTGGCGGCGACCAACCGGGACGAGCGCCGCATGTCGGCGGCCTCCTGCTCCAACTCGCGCATTCGAGCACGCGCGAGCTCTTCGTACATTGTCAACATGATGGTGCTCCTGATCGTCAGTGTGGCCGTCGGTGACGCATGTCGCCGGCGGTGCGTCGGTGCTATTGCGGCCGCTCGCGGTGGACCGGCGGTGATCGGGTGGCCGACCGCGCCGGCGAGCGCGGCGGTCACGCCGCCTCGTCCTTGCGCGGGCGTCCGCGGGGACGTTTGCGTGGAATGACGACCCCACACTCGAAGACCTGACCGCCCCAGACCCCCCACGGCTCCTGCCGGGCGAGCGCGCCGGCGAGACACTCCCGGCGGACCGGGCAGCCGGCGCAGTGGCTCTTGGCGAGCTCGAGGTCCGCCGGGGTCTCCGCGAACCACAGATCGGGGTCCTGGATCCGGCAGGGCAGCTCGATTCCGGTCCGCTCGAGCGCGTCGATGTCGAGGCCGAGAACGGCGAGATCAGGCGCCTGTTCCACGTCCAGAGTGGCGGTGGCAAGGCCCGGTCGTGCGTCTCGCACCGAAGTCACCTCCTCCTTCTGATCGATGTGTACGGCTGGGTGTCGGTGGTGCGGTCTTGCGGTGGTGCCGGATCCGCCGCCGGACAAACAAAAAGGCCGCGGATCCCGGTCTGGGATCCGCGGCCTCGGGGCCATCTGGTTCGCTCAATCAGATGGATCGCATCGAGGCGGCATACCCGTGCCGTCGTTCTCGTCGTTGGTGCCCTTCTGCCGGTGGTAGAGGGACTGCTCGCCCGTGACCGGGCGATCCGTGCGAACTGCGCTGCCGAAGGCCCAGTCCCGCCCGAAGGCCCAGTGCTGCCCGAAGGCCCGGTGCTGCCCGAAGGCCCGGTGCTGCCCGACCGGCGCCATGAACACCGCGCCGCCGATGCTGCCGCAGCCGTCGGACACTCCAGCCGTGGCGACCTGCCCGGGCAGCTTCGCGACGGCAGGCGGGGTCACGAGGGCAGGCAAGGTCACCGACGGTGGGGCGACTGTGATTGCGACCATCGGGACACCTCCCTCTCGTTGACTCGGGCCGGCAGTTGGCTGCCATGCATCGGTGGGCCGGACTCTGGACAGGCTATGCACGCACCGGCGCGGGTGCAACCGAATATCCGGAGTCGTTGCAGACCGTCACCAGATCCGGCCGGCGGCCGACGGCCGAGGTCGGCAGGAGGCGTTACCCGCGCCGTCAGCCCGCTGCCACGACGGCGAGCACATCGGCGCCGTACCGATCAAGTTTGGTCGTGCCGATCCCTGGCAACGACCCGAGCTCCGCGGAAGTATTCGGCCGGGCCTGCGCCACGGCGACCAGCGTCGCATCGGTGAACACCACGTAGGCCGGCACTTGCTGGTCAGCGGCCTTCGCGACCCGCCAGGCGCGCAGCCGCTCGAACAGCTCGACCGCCGGGCCCTCGAGCTGCTCGCGATCGCGGCGCCGCTTCGCCTTGCGGGTCGGAGCCGGCACTCCGATGTCCGGTGCAATGCCATCGAGGAAGCGGCTGCGCCGCCGGGACCGGCGACCACCCGCGGCCCGGGCCAGCGACCAGGACAGCGCGAGCCGCTCTCGCGCCCGCGTCACGCCGACATAGAGCAGCCGGCGTTCCTCCTCGATGGCCCGGTCGGTGCCGGCGTGCTGGATCGGCAGGGTGCCGTCGACCAGTCCGACGAGGAAGACGGCGTCCCACTCCAGACCCTTGGCCGCGTGTAGCGAGGCGAGCGTGACCCCCTGCACCGCGGGAGCGTGCTGGGCCTCGGCGCGCGCCTCCAGCTCCACGGCAAGCTCGCGGAGCCCGGCGCCGGGTGTGACGGCGGCGAGCTCCTCAGCGACCTGCACCAGCGCGGCGAGTGACTCCCACCGGTCCCGCGCAGCACCGCCGGCGGGCGGCGCCTGCGCCGACCAGCCCATCGTCGACAGGACGTCGCCGGTGGCCGTCGTCAGCGGCAGATCGGGATCGGCGGAGTGCGCGCCACCGCGTAGCAACACCATGGCCTGCCGCACCTCCGGCCGGGCGAAGAACCGCTCGCCGCCGCGCACGACGTAGGGCACCGCTGCGTCGGCGAGCGCGCGCTCGTAGCTCTGCGACTGGGCGTTGACGCGAAACAGGATCGCGATCTCGCCGGGCGGCGTTCCGGCGCGGACCAGGTCGCGGCAGGCGGCGGCGACCGACGACGCCTCGGCGGGTTCGTCGTCGAACTGCCGGTACGTCGGCTGCGGACCCGGTGCCCGCCGCCCGACCAGGCGCAGCCCTGCGCCGTGGCTCCCGCTACCGCGGCGCACCACGTCGTTGGCCAGCGCGACGACCTGCGGCGTGGACCGGTAGTCGCGCTCGAGCCTTACCGTCGTCGTGCCGGGGTGGTGGCGGCGAAAGTCGAGCAGGAACGCCGGGTCGGCGCCGGCGAAGGAGTAGATCGTCTGGTTGGCGTCGCCGACGACGCACACGTCGTGCCGGCCGCCGAGCCAGGCGTCGAGCAGCCGCTGCTGGAGCGGGCTGACGTCCTGGTACTCATCGACCACGAAGTGCCGGTAGCGGGCCCGCATCTCCGCGGCGACGTCGTGGTGCTCCTCGATCGCCGCCGCCGTCACCAGTAGCAGGTCGTCGAAATCCAGCACGCCGGCGCGGGACTTGGCCTCCTCGTACGCCACGTAGACCTCGGCCACCGCCCCGGGCGCGAGCGGCGGCTCCCGGCCGGCGGCACCGGACCGCGCGGCATAGTCGCTCGGCGCGGCGAGCGTCGCCTTGGCCCACTCGATCTCGGCGGCGAGATCGCGCAGCAGGATGCGATCGGCGGACAGCCGGCAATGGGCCGCGGCCTGCCCGACGAGCCGCAGCTTGGCCTCGACCAGCTCGGGCATCGGGCCGCCCAGGACCCGCGGCGCGAAATAGCGCAACTGGCGCAGCGCCGCGGCGTGAAACGTCCGGGCCTGTACGCCGCCGACGCCGAGCGCCCGCAGCCGGGTGCGCATCTCGCCGGCCGCCTTGGCGGTGAAGGTGACGGCGAGCAGCTGACTGGGCGGCGCTGCGCCGGTGTGCACGGCGTAGGCGATCCGGTGGGTGATCGTGCGGGTCTTGCCGGTCCCGGCCCCGGCGAGCACGCACACCGGGCCGCGGACGGCCCGCACCGCCTCGGCCTGATCAGGATCGAGCCCGGCGAGGACGGCTGCGGCCGCGGCGTCGGGATCGTCGGGGTTGATGGCGGGCTCGGTCACGGCACCGATCCTCGCAGCTTGCACCGACGCCCGCCGGCACACTCCCGCGCGCGTATGCGGCCTGACCGCCGCTCGCTGGGAAGCACCGTCGTCCGCGCGGCGTTGGACCGGGTGCACCGGCCCGCACCGACGACAGAATTGGATCCGCGATGAGTTCTGCCGAGCCCGCCCTGACGATGTTCACCACAACGTGGTGCGGCGACTGCCGCCGGCTCAAGGCGCAGATGCAGCGCGCCGGCATCTCCTTCGCCGAGGTCAACATCGAGCGGGACGACGCCGCGGCCAAGCGGGTCACCGAGGCCAACGGCGGTAACCAGACGGTGCCGACGCTGCTCTTCGCCGACGACACGACCCTCACCAACCCCACCATCGATGAGGTGACGGCGAAGCTCGCGACCGTGGGGGCCTAGACCGTGGAGTCCTGGACCGTGGAGTCCTAGTCCGGTCCTCGCGCCACCGTCGCCAGGGGTGCGGAGCACGGGTGCGGCACCCGGCGCAGCGCGTCGAGCACCGCGGGGTCCTCGATCGTCGATGGCACGGGTTCGTCCGGGCCGTCGGCGATACCGCGCACGGTGCGCCGTAGGATCTTCGCGGACCGGGTCTCGGGTAGCCCGTCGACCACGGACACGACATCGACCCGGACGACCTGGTCGCCCGAGCTGGGCCGGCGCGCGCAGGGTGCTGCAGTACGACGATGTGCTCGGGCTGGTGAGCCGAGCATTGCAGCGCCGCTCTCACCGTTCACCGTCAGCCTCCCCGTCGTTGTCGCCCAGCCAGTCCATGATCAGCCGGTAGGCGATGGACACCGGCGAGGGGAGCAGGGCCATCCCGTCGGCACGATTGCGGATCTGCTCGCGGCTGAACCACGCCGCCTCGGCAAGTTCGCCGTCCCGCCTGTCGATCTCGGCGGGCGGGTCGGCGCGGGCGGTGAAGCCGAGCATCAGCGATGCCGGAAACGGCCACGGCTGGCTCGCGACGAACCGTACGTCGGTGACCGCGAGCCCGACCTCCTCGTCAACCTCCCGGGCGACCGCAGCCTCGGCCTGCTCCCCCGGCTCGACGAACCCGGCCAGCACCGAGAACCGGCCGTCGGGCCAGCTCGGCTGGCGGCCGAGCACGCAGCGGTCGCCGCCGTCGTGGACGAGCATGATGACGGCCGGGTCCGTGCGGGGGAAGTGACTGCTGCCGTCGGCGGGGCAGCGCCGCTCCCAGCCAGCGTGCACGACCTCGGTCGGCGCGCCGCAGCGCGGGCAGTGCGGGTGGGTCGCGTGCCAGTTGGCCAGGGCTGTCGCACTCGTGGCGAGCCCGACCTCGAGGGCGGACAGGCCGGCGCCGACGTCCCGCAGGCTCCCCCATCCGTCGGCGTCGTCGGCGTCGTCGGCGTCCGCCGGCAGCAGGACGGCGAAGTACGGCGTCCCCTCGTGCTCGCCGAGGAACGCTCGGTTGGCCGGGCTGCCGACCTGCGACGCCGGCTCGACGTACCGAAGCGCCAGCCCATGCGCCACGTTGTCGACGGCGTTTACCGTGTCGACGGTGCCCGCCGTATCGACCGTGTCGACGGCGAGCCGGCCGCGGCGGTCGACCAGGAGGACGCGCGAGCGCGGCCACGCGGCGGCGAGCCAGTCCCCGTCGGTACGCCGGAAGGCGGCCCGGTCGTGCGCGCTGCGGGCGAGCGGGAGCTCGATCACCGGGCGATCACCGGGCCGGGGCCTCCTCGATGACCGGACCGAGGACGGCGAGCGCGTCCCGGATGGCGGCGACATCACCCAGGACGACGGTCGCCATCCGGCCGGGTGCGAGATGACGGGCCGCCTGCTCGGCGACCTCGTCGACGGTCACGGTTGCCAGCCGCGCCGGATGACTGCGCAGCCACTCCGCGTCCAGCCCATCGGGCGTCAGCGCGGCGAGCATCGAGGCGAGGCCCGCCTGGGTGGCGATCGACAGCGCGAGCGTGCCGATGGCGTACTGGCGCGCCGTGTCGAGCTCGTGCGCGCCGACCGGTCGGGTCGCCATCCGGCCCAGCTCGTAGCCGATCTCCACCAGCGCGGGCGCGGTGACCTCGGTCGCGACGTCGGCCTGGGTAACGAGGGTCGACCCGGCGACACCGTGGTCGATGCGGCTGATCGGGGTGTAGCTGTAGCCCTTGTCCTCGCGGATGTTCTCCGTCAGCCGGGAGGAGAAGTACCCGCCGTAGACCAGGTTGGCGAGCTGGAGGGCCGGATAGCCCGGGTCGGTCCGGGGCAGTGCCGTGCCCGCGAGCCGGATGGACGACTGCACCGATCCGGCCCGGTCGACGAGCAGCGCCGGTCCCGGCTCGATCGGCGGGCAGGCCGGCAGCAGCACCGCGTCCGCGCCGGTCCGCCAGGAGGAGAGCGCGGCCTCGACCGCATCCAGCGCGCGGGCCGGGGAGATGTCGCCGACGAGGACGAGCACGCTGCCGGTCGGCGCCACCCGGTCGTGGTGCAGCCGCCGCACGGCGGGCGCGGCGACGTCGTTGACCGCCTCGGCGGTCGGCGTCTCGGCGGCGTAGGGGTGCCCGCCGAAGATGCGGCGGTCCAGCACCTCGCGGACGACAAGCCCAGGCTGTGAGCGGGCGAGGGACAGCCGTTCGACGAGCCGGCCGCGCTCGGCGGTGACCTCCCGGGCGGGGTACGCGGCGCCGGTCAGCACGTCGCCCAGGATGTCGAGCAGCCCGCCGAGCCCGGTGGCGAGGGTCGTACCGGAGATCATCAGCCGGTCCGCGTCGGAGCCGACGGACAGATCCGCGCCGAGGCGCTGCAGGTCCTCGGCCAGCGCGACCCGGGACCGCGCCCCGGTGCCGGTGAGCAGCGCGGCGGACAGCAGCGACGAGCGCGCCGGATAGGTCTTCGACATCGACGCGAACGGCACCCGCAGCCGCAGCTCGACCAGCGGCGTGCCCGACCGGCGTACGGCCAGCACCCGCAGCCCGGACGCCAGGGTGCGGTCGCTGACCCGCAGCGGACGGACCCGCGACGGCGGCCCGAGATCGGGCAGCGGCGCCGGCGCCGGGCGAACTCCCGCGCGGCTCATCGGCGCGGGCCCGGCAGCACGATGTCGACCGCTCGCCGATCCGGGCGCAACGCGGCCGCCGCGGCCCGGACGTCGTCATCCCCCACCTCACCGAGCAGCGCGGGCAGCTCGGCGACGAGCTCGGCGCGGCCGTGGATCAGCTCCGCGGCGGCGAGGACCTGCGCCCGCCCGAGGACGGGATCCAGCTCCCGCAGGACGGTGGCGACGAGTCGTGCTCTCACCCGGTCCAGCTCACCGTGATCGGGCCCGTACTGCGCCAGCCGGTCCAGCTCCTCGTCGATGACGCCGAGCACCCGGTCGGCGGGTGCGTCCGGGGAGTGGATCGCGTGCAGCAGGAACACGGTGGGGTCGCGGGCGTCGAGCGGGTCGCCCAGGAAGCCGAGATAGCCGGCGAGGGAGTTGACGATCTGCTCGGTGTTGACGAGCCGATCATGCAGCCGCGATGCGTCCCCGTCGGTGAGCACCTCGGCGAGGATCAGATACGGCAGATAGCCGGTCAGGTCCTCGACCGGGTCGGGGACCCGCCACCCGGCGGCGACCGCCGGCAGCGGCGCGTGGGCGTCGGCGCGCTCGCCGCGGCGTTCACCGGTCAGGCCGGGCTCGGCCATGCTCGCCCGGGCGGGGGCGCGGCGGGACGTGATCGACCCGAAGAGCCGGTCGATGGTGGCGCCGATGGTGTCGGGCTCGAAGTCACCGACGACGGTGAGCAGCGCGTTGGCCGGCGCGTAGTAGCGGCGGAAGAACGCCGTCGCGTCGGCGAGGGTGGCGGCGTCCAGATCGACGAAATCACCGTAGCCGTTGTGGGAGTTGGCGAAGGTCGCAAAGAGCAGCGGTGGCATCGACAGCCACGGGAAACCGCCGTACGGCCGGTTCAGGACGTTGACCCGGATCTCCTCCTTCACGACCGAGATCTGGTTGTCGAGGTTGTGTTGGGAGAGCAGCGGCCCGGCCATCCGATCGGCTTCCAGGTAGAGCATCCGGTCCAGCGCGTTGGCGGGGACCAATTCGAAATAGTTGGTGTAGTCCAGGTGGGTCGTGCCGTTGAGGACGCCTCCCGCCGACTGCACGTAACGGCCGTGCTCGAGCTTGCCGATGTGCGCCGAGCCCTCGAACATCAGGTGCTCGAAGAGGTGCGCGAATCCGGTGCGTCCCGGCGGCTCGCTTCGCATGCCGACGTCGTAGTGAACGGCGACGGCGACCGCCGGCACGCTGCGGTCGGGCACCAGCAGCACCCTCAGACCGTTGCCGAGGACCGCGCGCTCGATGCGGTAGTCCGGCGCCGGCAGCCGGGGCGAGTGCCCGGGCCGCGCGCGGGCACCGGTCGCGGCGGTCGTTGTCGCTGGCTTCGCAGTGGTTCTCGGCACTCGCCGACCCTAACCGGCGGGCGGGGTGGACGCCGGGCCCCTGCGGGCCGCGCCCTACTGCACGCGTGCCGAGGCGATCAGCGGATCGATGACGCGGTCGTACCGCTCGTGTGTGTCGGGGATCGAGATGTAGAGCGCAGCAGCCTTGTTTCCCGGTACATCGATGACGCACAGCGCCACCAGCTCGCCTTTCGCGTCGTACCCGGGCAGATCAAAGGCGAGGTGAAACTCGAGCAGGTAAGCAGGGCGGCCGCTGACCGACAACGATCTGGCCGCGACGTCGGTGCGCGTGTTGGGTTGCGGATAGTAGGAGGCGCGCATGTCGTCGGCGAGCACTCTGGCCGCACACTCGATGTTCGGGTGCGGGTCGTCACCGACGGTCGCCGGCACCGTGCCGGACAGCACGGATGCGAGGTAGGGCGTGCCCGCCGGCGTCTCGACCTGGGTGATCAGGTACTGCCCGGTGCTGAATTTCTCGCCGAGTGACCCGGTGCCGCTCCAGGTGCCGAACGTCCAGGGACGAAACGGCGCGGGCTGCGCGGCGTAGGAGATCCGGGCGGTGGGGTCGACGATCCGCTGACCGCCGGGCGTACCGCCCTGCGCGGGCGGGCCGGCGCGGTCGGGTTCGGTGCCGTCACACAATGTCGACAACGGCGGTGTCGACAACGGCGGTGCCGCCAACGGCGGTGCCGCGGACCGGACACCGGGCGCCGAGGGCAGTCCGCTGCCGAGCGCGACGGGTGTCAGCACGTACCGCGCCGCCAGAACGGCACCGACCACGACGATCAGCACGAGCGACGTGAGCCCAACGGCCATCCGGGCGCCACCCGCCGGCAGCCGCGCCCGCAGCCGCTGCCACGGACCGGGCCGCGGTGGGCGGGTCGAGCCGAGCAGGTCCCCGCCGCGTCCTGTGTCGGCGGCCCAGTCTGCTGGCGGAGTGGCGCTCGCGGACCAGGTCAGCTGGTAGTCACCGGCTCCACCGTCCCGAGGCGGGCCGGCCGCCCAGGCCGGCGGGGGTCCGGCGGCACCGGCACCGGCGGCGTCCGTGGTTTGCGTGGTGTCCCCGGTCCACCGGGCGCCGTCCCACCAGCGCATCCGGCCGGGAGGTCCCTGCGGGTCGGGGTACCAACCACCCACGTCCACCGCTCGACCTCCGTCCACGCAGCCGAGCCCCGAGGCCTCCGGCCAGTCCACGATAGGCCGGGCGCCCCGGCCGGCTCAGCCGGCGCTCGCGGGGCCGGGAAGCCGGGAGACGAGATCGGCGAGACCGGCCGCGTCGAGCAGGTCCACGGGTGCGGCGGTATGGCCGGTCCGCACGTAGTGGAACGCCGCCCGCACCCGATCCACGCCGACACGGGCGAGGTCGGCCCAGGCGAGGCGGTATGCCGCCAGCTGGACGGCCGCGGCCCGCCCCGCCTCGCCGGTCGGCTCCTCGCCGGTCTTCCAGTCGACGACGACGTACCGTTGCGCGCCGTCCGCGCCGTCCGCCCCGTCCAGGCGGTCGGTGAATACGGCATCGATACGGCCGCGAACGACGAGCGAGCCGATCCGTGCCTCGAACGGCACCTCAACCTCGGTCGGTCGCCGGTTGGCCCACGGGCCGGCGAGGAAGGCCGCCTGCAGTTCGGCGAGATCCGCGTTGTCCAGTGCGCCGTCGTCGCTGGCGCCGGGCAGCTCGTCGACGTCCAGCAGCCGGGCGAGGCCGAACCGCTGCTCCAGCCAGGCATGGAAGGCCGTGCCGCGGCGCGCGAGCGGGGCGGGCCGGTGCGGCAGTGGCCGGCGCAAGCGGCGGGCCAGGGCGGCGGGGTCCCGTTTCAGCGCCACCAACGCCGAGACGGACAGATCGGCCGGGATAGGGACGTCGACGGTGGCGCTGTGCGGGATGGCTCGCTCGGCGAGCAGCAGGTCGACGTCGGCCTCCCAGTCCACCGAGTGCGGGTCGAACAGCACGGCCTGCCGTGCCGGTGCCGGATCGGTGCCTGCGGCCGCGGCACGCACCATCGCCGCTCCAGCGGCCACGTCGTGGCGCCGCGCGCCGAGCGGGTTGACGGGCCACGGAATTGCGACCGGCTCGCCCTGCGGCGCAGGGTCCGGCGGAGCGGGGGCCCAGTGCACTACCTGCCCGCCGGCATCCCTGATGTCGGTCAGAAACAACGACGCACCACGCAGCGTCTTGGTCCCCTCGCTGATCCAGTGCCCGGACGCCAGCAGGGTGTGCCGGGCGCGGGTCACCGCGACGTAGGCCAGCCGGCGCTCCTCCCGCTCGCCGCGTTCCTTGCAGGCCGCCTCGAAGTCCTTGCGCCGGTCGTCGAGGTCTTTCTGGTCCCGGGCGCAGACGGCGGTAAACGCGGGGAGGTCGCTCGCGTCTCCTCGCAGCGCGAAGGGCAGCTGCTCGACCCGCGCGATCCAGCCCCGGTCACCGGTTGCCTTCAGATCCGGGAAGATCTCCCTCGTGAGCAGGGGCACCGCGACCACGTCCCACTCCAGCCCCTTGGCGGCGTGCACGGTGAGCACCTGCACCCGGTCGCCGCTGACGACGACCTCGCCGGGGTCCAGCCCGCGCTCCTCGTCCTCCGCCGCGTCCAGATACGCCAGGAACGCCGCGATCGTGGCGACCTCGGCATCCTGCGCGAATTGCGCCGCGACGTCGAGGAACCGGTCCAGATGCACGCGGGAGCCCCCGGTGGCGCCGATCTCGATGTCGACGCCGAGGGTTCGCTCGACGTCCGCGACCAGATCTGTCAGCGGCACCGCGAGCCGCGCCCGCAGGCCGTCGAGCTCCAGGCGCAAGGCCCGCATCCGGTCATACCCGAGGGGGGAGTAGGCCACCGGCGGACCGAGATCGTCGAGTGCCTCGATCACGCTCGCGTCGTAGACCGGGTCGGCCTGGTCGTTGGCATGGTCGTCCGCGACCTTGGCCGTGGCCTGGTCGTTGACATGGTCGGCCGCGACCTTGACCGTGGCCCGGTCGGCGGCCTGGACCTCGGCACTGCCCGGCAGCGGCGGCGCGGCGGCACCGGCGTCGTCCCGGTCCGCACCGTCCACAGTGGACCGATCGTCCGGCCCGGCGGGCCCCGACGTCCCGCGCCGGCGGGCCAGGTCGCGCGCCCGCTGGTGCAGGGCACGAAGGTCCCGCGGGCCGATCCGCCAGCGCGGGCCGGTGAGCAGCCGCAGCAGCGCGTCGCCGGACGCGGCATCGGCGAGCACCTGAAGTGTCGACACCACGTCGCGCACCTCGGGCACGTGCAGCAGGCCGCCGACCTCGACCAGCTCGACCGGCACACCGTGTCCGGCGAGCGCGACGGCAATCACATCGAAAGCGCTACGCCGGCGGCACAGCACTGCCACCGAC
>JBPCOR010000001.1:0-5445 GCA_051000035.1 Mycobacteriales bacterium
TCCAGACCGCGGGTGAAGACGGCGACGTCGGAGCCGTCGCGGTGGACCTGGATGCGGACGCCGTCGAGCTTCGCGTCGACCGCCGCGGGGCCGGTGGTCGCAAGCGCCGTGGCGAGGTTGGGCGATCCGCTCCCCCGCGGGCCGCTGCTCGCCGCGGAGCTCCCGCAGCCGGGCGGCGAGCAACTCCACCTTGGCCATGCGCGCCGGGGCCGCGCCGACGGCCTCGGAGGTCTGGACCAGCGCCGCGAGCCGCATGGACCCGATCATCCCGCGCGCCGCGTCGCTCACCACGAGCCGCGGTGCACGACCTCGTCGACACCCCGCCGGCCGCGGGCGAGGGACGGCGAACGCCGGTCCGGAGCGCGGTAGCCGACCGCGATAGCACCGATCGGCAGATATGCCGGCGGGACCCCGAATGCCTCCCGGAACGGCGGGATGTGCTCGGGCGGGACACCGAAGAAGCACGCGCCGAGACCGGCGTCGACCGCGGTCAGCAGCATCAGCAGGGACGCCATGCCGGTGTCGATGTGCCAGTACGGCACCGGCCAGCGCGCCTCGTCGCGGTCGGTCCAGCCCTTGTCCGGCGCGGCGTACCGGTCGAGGTACGTGTCGCGGTGCGACAGCGCGACGATGAGCAGCGGAGCCGCGGACATGCCGAGCAACCACGAGTCGGGCTCGCCGCCGGCAGAGCCGGCAGAGCTGGCAGAGCCGGCAGAGCCGGCAGAGCCGACAGAGCCGGCAGAGCCGGCACCGCCGGCATCGGTCGTCACGGCCCAGAACCGGTCCCGGTCCGCGGTCTCCGTCAGCACCAGGAACGCCCAGCCCTGGCTGAAGCCGGCCGACGGCGCATGCAGCGCGTTGGCGAGCAGTCGCTCGCGGAGCCGTGCCGGCACCGGCCGGTCCGGGTCGAAGTTACGCACCATCCGGCGCCGGTCGACGACCTGCTGGAACTCCATGGCTGCCTCCTGACGTCGCAGCACGCTAGCCCGCACCGCCGACACGGCGGGCCGAATCGTCGGCCGGCGGGTTGCGGGCGCCGCAATTTGTCCTGATGTTTACCGGGATCGGCCCATCGGCCACCGGCGCGTGTTAGCTTCTGTGCACC
Organism: Mycobacteriales bacterium; assembly: GCA_051000035.1. Lineage (GTDB taxonomy): Bacteria > Actinomycetota > Actinomycetes > Mycobacteriales > QHCD01 > QHCD01. The sequence goes on from JBPCOR010000001.1 coordinate 1,106, forward strand.
GGCTTCCCCGGAGTCGGCCGACGGCGGGAGACCAGCATGGCCTGGGCAATCCTCGGAATGGCATTCGCCCTCTGCGTGATGCTGATCGGCGTGTACAAGCGCAAGAACGGCATCGGCCGCGACCGGATGCGCGACCGGGACCGCGGCTGATCCAGCCGGCCGGGACAGCGCTCACTCTCGCCGGGATCACCGGCACCCGAGCCCGCCCGCGCCCTCGCCAGCTGCCGACGTAGCGAGGGAGGAAGCGTGCCCGACTTCGTCGGCGCCGTCGACCAGGGCACCACCAGCACCCGGTTCATGCTCTTCGACCACGGCGGCAACGAGCGCGGCAAGCACCAGCTCGAGCACGAGCAGATCCTGCCCCGGGGCGGCTGGGTGGAGCACAACCCGGTCGAGATCTGGGAACGCACCAGCGCGGTCATCCAGACGGCGATGAATGCCGCCGGACTGCGAGCCTCGGACCTCGCCGCGATGGGCATCACCAACCAGCGCGAGACCACCGTCGTCTGGAACAGGAAGACCGGCCGGCCCTACTGCAACGCGATCGGCTGGCAGGACACCCGCACCGACCGGATAGCGAGCGGGTTGCACCGCGACGGCCGCGGTGAGGTGATCCAGCGCTTGGCCGGCCTGCCGCCGGCGACGTACTTCTCCGGCGGCAAGATCGCGTGGATCCTGGACAACGTCGACGGTGTACGCAAAGACGCCGAGGCCGGCGATGCGGTCTTCGGCACCATCGACAGTTGGCTGCTGTGGAATCTCACCGGTGGTGTGCACGGCGGCGAGCACGTCACCGACGTGACGAACGCCAGCCGCACCATGCTGATGAATCTGGAAACGCTCGCCTGGGACGAGGAACTGCTCGGGTTCTTCGACATTCCGCCGGGCATGCTGCCGGCGATCCGGGCGTCATCGGACCCTGACGCCTACGGCACGGTAACGCGACCCGGCGGGTTCGCCGGTATCCCGCTGACCGGTGCTCTCGGTGACCAGCAGGCAGCCATGGCCGGGCAGGTCTGCTTCGCCACCGGGGAGGCCAAGAACACCTACGGCACCGGCAATTTCATGCTGCTGAACACCGGCGAGGAGTTGGTCCGGAGCACGTCGGGCCTGCTCACGACCGTGTGTTACAAATTCGGGCCGGCGAAGCCGGTCTACGCCCTGGAAGGCTCCATCGCGGTCACCGGCGCGGCGGTGCAATGGCTGCGGGATCAGCTCGGCATCATCGCCGGCGCAGGCGAGGTCGAGACGCTGGCGCGGCAGGTGCCGGACAACGGCGGCGTCTATTTCGTACCGGCATTTTCCGGGCTCTTCGCGCCGTACTGGCGAAGCGATGCGCGCGGCGCGATCGTCGGCCTGTCTCGGTTCAACACCAACGCGCACCTGGCCCGCGCCACCCTGGAGTCGATCTGCTCCCAGAGCCGTGACGTGTCCGAGGCGATGGAGCGGGATTCCGGCGTCCGGGCGGAGGTGCTGCGGGTCGACGGCGGGGTCACCGCCAATGATCTGTGCATGCAGTTGCAGGCCGATATCCTCGGCGTGCCGGTCAGCCGGCCGGTGGTCGCCGAGACGACCGCGCTGGGCGCGGCGTACGCCGCCGGGCTCGCCACCGGCTTCTGGTCCGGCACCGAGGAGCTGCGGGACAACTGGCGGGAATCGAAGCGGTGGGAGCCGACGTGGACCGACGAGCAGCGCGCCGACGGGTATGCCGGATGGCACAAGGCGGTGCAGCGCACACTGGACTGGGTCGACCTCGAGTGACCCAGCACCGGCCCGCCGGGTAACCGACCGATTCGCCGAGAGGACCTGCCGCCGTGCCTACCGTCGCCCTGTCACCGCAGTCGCGGACCGACGCGCTCGCCAGGATGGCCGGCAAGGAGGTCGACGTCCTCGTCATCGGCGGCGGCGTGGTCGGCGCCGGGGCGGCCCTGGACGCGGTGACCCGGGGGCTCACGACGGCGATCGTGGAGGCTCGGGACTGGGCCAGCGGCACGTCCAGCCGGTCCAGCAAGCTGGTCCACGGCGGCCTGCGGTATCTGGAGATGCTCGACTTCGGGCTGGTGCGCGAGGCGCTGGCCGAGCGCGGGCTGCTGCTGCAACGCCTCGCGCCGTATCTGGTGCGGCCGGTGCAGTTTCTCTACCCGCTGACCCACCGGGGCTGGGAGCGGCCCTACGTCGGCTCCGGCATCCTGCTCTACGACCTGCTGGCCACCGTGTCGACGGAGACCCGTTCGCTGCCCTGGCACCGGCACCTCACCCGGCACCAGGCGCTGCGCAAGGCGCCGTGCCTGCGCCCGGATTCGCTCGCCGGCGCGGTGCAGTACTGGGACGCGCAGGTCGACGACGCGCGGCACACCATGACCATCGTCCGGACCGCGGCGTCCTTCGGTGCCCTCGCGGCCAACCGGGTGCGGGTCACCAGCTTCCTGCGGCAGGGTGAGCGGGTCACCGGCGCCCGCGGGACGGACCTGGAGAGCGGCGCGGAGCTGATGATCCGGGCCAAGCAGGTCATCAACGCCACCGGCGTGTGGACCGACGACACCCAGGGTCTCGCCGACACCCGCGGGCAGTTCCACGTCCGCGCGTCCAAGGGCATCCATCTCGTCGTACCGCGGGACCGGCTGCAGTCCACGACCGGGCTGATCCTGCGTACCGAGAAGAGCGTGCTCTTCGTCATACCGTGGGGCCGGCACTGGATCATCGGCACCACCGACACCGACTGGGACCTGGACAAGTCCCACCCGGCGGCGACCGCGAGGGACATCGACTACCTGCTCGAGCACGTCAACTCCGTCCTCGCCTCGCCGCTGCGCCGGGGGGACGTCGAGGGGGTGTACGCCGGGCTGCGGCCGTTGCTCTGCGGTGAGTCCGACTCCACCTCGAAGCTGTCCCGCGAGCACGTCGTCGGGCACCCGGTGCCCGGCCTGGTGGTCGTCGCCGGCGGCAAGTACACGACGTACCGGGTGATGGCGGCCGACGCGGTCGACGAGGCGGTGCGTGCGCTGGACGCGAAGGTGCCCGAGTCGTGCACCGACCGGGTGCCGCTCACCGGCGCCGAGGGGTACCGCGTGCTGTGGAACCAGCGCCGGCAGCTCGCCGACAGCGCCGGCCTGCACGTCGCCCGCATCGAACACCTGCTCAACCGGTACGGCGACGCGATCGGTGAGCTGCTCGATCTCGTTCGCGCCGACCCGTCACTCGGCGAGCCGCTGCCGCGTGCCGATGACTACCTGCGCGTCGAGGTGCTCTACGCCGTCACCCACGAGGGCGCCCGGCATCTCGACGACGTGCTCGCTCGGCGCACCCGGATCTCCATCGAGTCCTGGGATCGAGGGATCGAGGCGGCGCCGATCGCGGCGGCGCTGATGGCCGGGCCGCTTTGCTGGGACGAGGAGCAGACCCGCCGGGAGGTGGCGCACTACCAGGCCCGGGTGCGGGCCGAGCGCGAGTCACAGGATCAGCCCGACGACGCGACCGCCGACGCCGTGCGCCTCGGCGCCCCGGACATCCTGCCGACGCGGTGAGCGGCGGCAGCCCCGTTACGGCGGCGCCGCGGGGAATGGCGTGGGTGCCGGGCGGGGCATTCGCGATGGGCTCCGACCCCAGGGAATCCGGCTTGGCCGACTACCCGGAGGAGGGCCCGCCGCACGAGGCGGCGGTCGACGGCTTCTGGATGGATCGCACCCCGGTCACCGTCGCCGATTTCCGCCGCTTCGTGTCGGCGACGGGTTATGTCACGGTCGCGGGGCGAGCGCTGGACCCGGCGGCGTATCCACGGCTGGATCCGGCACTGCTGGTGCCGGGCTCGCTGGTCTTCTCCCCCACCCGCGGCCCGGTCGACCGCACCGACATGCGGCAGTGGTGGCGCTATGTGCCCGGCGCGGACTGGGCCCACCCGGAGGGACCGGGCAGCCGCGCCGGCGGCCGCGACCGCCATCCGGTGACCCACGTCTGCTGGCCCGACGTCGTGGCATATGCCGACTGGGCCGGCAGATCGCTGCCGACCGAGGCCGAGTGGGAACGCGCCGCCCGCGGCGGCCTGGACGGCGCACTCTTCGCGTGGGGTGAGCAGGAGATGCCCAAGGGCCGACCGATGGCAAACACCTGGATCGGTGACTTCCCCTGGCGCCGCGGCAAACCGGCCGGCAGGCAGCGCACCTCGCCGGTGCGGTCGTTCCCGCCGAACGGCTTCGGCCTCTACGACGTGACCGGCAACGTGTGGGAGTGGACCAGCGATTTCTACCGGGCCCGGCACGAGGCGGCGCACCCCTGCTGCGCGCCGGCGAACCCGAGGGTGCTGAGCCCGAAGGGCAGCTACGACGCCGCCGAGCCCGGCGGCG
>JBPCOR010000092.1:0-4726 GCA_051000035.1 Mycobacteriales bacterium
TCGTCATCGTCGTCATCGTCGCGTTGCTGCTGCTGGCTTCGGGGGTTCGCATGGTGCAGCAGTATGAAAAGGGCGTCGTGCTGCGCTTCGGACGGCTGCTGCCGGCGATCCGCGAGCCCGGCCTGCAGTTGATCATCCCGTTCGCCGACCGCATGACGAAGGTGTCGCAGCAGACCATCGTCATGGGCATTCCCCCGCAGGGCGCCATTACCCGCGACAACGTCACGCTGACCGTCGACGCGGTCGTCTACTTCCGGGTCGTGGACCCGGTCAAGGCCGTCATCAACGTCGAGAATTACCTGCAGGCCACCTCCCAGGTCGCGCAGACATCGCTGCGATCGGTGATCGGCCGGGCCGACCTCGACACGCTGCTGTCTGACCGCGACCAGATCAACGGCGAGCTCAAAGCCGTGATCGACACCCCGACGGAGGGGCCATGGGGCCTGCATATCGAGCGGGTCGAGGTCAAGGACGTCGCCCTGCCCGACGGCATGAAACGCTCGATGTCGCGGCAGGCGGAGGCCGAGCGCGAACGTCGCGCCCGGGTCATCGCGGCCGACGGCGAATTCCAGGCGTCGACGAAGCTGGCGCAGGCTGCCCGGGTCATGGCAGACACCCCGAGCGCGATGCAACTGCGGCTGCTGCAGACCGTCGTCGACGTCGCCGCGGAAAAGAACAGCACGCTCGTGATGCCCTTCCCCGTCGAGCTGCTGCGGTTCTTCGAGAAGGCCAGCGGATCCGAGGTCGCCGGGCTCGATGCGGACACCGGTGTGGCCGCTGGCACCGGTGCCGACCCGGCGAACGGGCGCCAGAACGCCGCGCCCCTCGACGCCGACGCCCTCGCCGCGCTCACCCCACCGCCGACCGGGCCCGAAACCGCCGCGTGACACCGGGCGCTGACCGGCTCGGCTACCAGAGGCTGCGCGGCAGGTCGCCGGTCACCGCTTCCAGCTCGGCGTGGGTCCGCGCGGCATACGCGCGCTCGGCGCGCTCATCGAACTCCGACATGGTGATCCGGCCCTCGTCCAGGGCGCGGGCCAGCCGCACGACCACGGCTTCCCGGTCTGCGTTGGACGCCCGCAACTCCCGCGACATGACCCACCACCCCGCTCCCGGCCCGTAAATACCAGCCTAAGCCGTCCGGTCGAGTGCCAGACTGACCGGCCCGAAGGACGTGAGCTGATGTGAGCCCGCGTCGTCGATGAGGAGTCAGATGAGCATGCCGCCGGCATACGCCGACTGCGACCGGGAGCTGGACCTGCGGTGGTGGGCGGCCGCGAACTACCTGACGGTGGCGCAGATCTACCTGAGGTCCAATCCGCTGCTGCGCGAACCGCTCACCGCGGACGACATCAAGCCGAGGCTGCTCGGACACTGGGGCACCAGCCCGGGTCTGTCGATGATCTACACGCTGCTCAACCGGCTCATCCGCGACACCGCGGCGGACTGCATCTACCTCACCGGCCCCGGTCACGGCGGTCCGGCGCTGCTCGCGAACGCCTACCTGGAAGGCACTTACAGCGAGATCTACCCGCACGTGTCGGGCGACCTGGCCGGGCTCAGCACGCTGGTGCGGCAGTTCTCCACCCCCGGCGGCGTGCCCAGCCACGTCAGCGTCCAGACCCCGGGCAGCATTCACGAGGGTGGCGAGCTCGGCTACGCACTGGCCCACGCGGCGGGTGCCGCGTTCGATCATTCCGACCTGCTGGTCGCGTGCGTGGTCGGCGACGGCGAGGCCGAAACCGGCCCGCTGGCCGGGTCGTGGAAGATTCCGGCGTTCCTCAACGCCCGTCGCGACGGCGCGGTGCTGCCGATCCTGCACCTGAACGGTTACAAGATTTCCGGTGCCACCGTGCTCGGGCGGGCCGAGGACGCCGACGTCGTCGGGCTGCTCGCCGCGCAGGGCTGGGACCCCGTCGTCGTCGGCGGCGACGACCCGGACACCGTCTTCACCGACCTGCACCGCGAACTGGCGGCGGCGTACACCTGGATCCGGGTGGTCCAGCAGCGGGCCCGCGCGAGCGGCGCGGCACCACCGGCCGGGGCGGTGCGGTGGCCGGCGATCATCCTGCGTACCCCGAAGGGCTGGACCGGCCCGGATGTGGTCGACGGCGTCCAGGTCGAGGGGACATTCCGCGCCCACCAGGTGCCCCTGTCCAAGGTGCGGGAGAATCCCGACCACCTGCGCCGGCTGGAGCAGTGGATGCGTTCCTACGCGCCGGAGACCTTGTTCGACGACGACGGCCGGCTCGTCCCGGACCTGACCGCGCTCGCTCCGGACGGGGACAAGCGGATGTCCGCGACGGCCTATGCCAACGGCGGCCGCGTGCTGCGCTCCCTGAATGTCCCGGCCCTGGACCGCTACGCACTCGCCGTTCCCGCGCCCGGCGGCGAGGAACACGAGAACACCAGCCCGCTCGGCGAACTGCTGCGCGACATCTACGCCGCGACGACCCGGGAATCCGACGGCGGCGGCGATTTTCGGATCTTCTGCCCGGATGAGACGGCGAGCAACCGGCTCGCCGCGGTATTCGCGGTGACCGACCGGTGCCTGCAGGCGCCGATCCTGCCGACCGACGACCACCTGGGCCCGGACGGTCGGGTGATGGAGGTCCTGTCCGAGCACCTGTGCCAGGGCTGGCTGGAGGGCTACCTGCTCTCGGGTCGGCATGGTCTGTTCGCCACCTACGAGGCGTTCGCGATGGTGTCCGCGTCGATGCTGATCCAGCACACCAAGTGGCTGCAGCACGCGGCCGACCTGCCCTGGCGGGCGCCGGTGGCGTCGCTGAACGTGCTGCTCACCTCGACCTGCTGGCGCAACGACCACAACGGCTTCTCCCACCAGGGTCCTGGCCTGATCGACACCGCGATCCCGCTGTCCCCCGCCGTCGTGCGGATCTGGCTGCCGCCGGATGCCAACACCACGCTTGCCATCGCAGACCACTGCCTGCGCAGCCGCGACCACGTCAACCTGATCGTCGTCGACAAGCAGCCGCACCTGCAGTACCTGTCACTGCCGGAGGCCAACGCGCACTGTGCCGCCGGGGCATCGGTCTGGGACTGGGCCGGCACCGAAGCCGACACGCCCGGCCGGCCGGCCGAGCCGGACATCGTCCTGGCCGCCGCGGGCGACGTACCGACGCTGGAAACGCTCGCCGCCGCGGCGCTGCTGCGTGAGCACGTGCCCTACCTGCGGGTGCGGGTGGTCAACGTGGTCGACCTGATGGCGCTGCTGCCGCCCGATGATCACCCGCACGGCTTCAGCGACGGAAAGTTCGACGACCTGTTCAGCGCCGACACCGACGTCGTATTCGCCTTCCACGGCTATCCCCGCGCGGTGCACGAGCTGCTGCACGGCCGCGTCAATCCGGGCCGTTTCCATGTGCGCGGTTTCAGCGAGCAGGGCACCACCACCACGCCGTTCGACATGGTGGTGCTCAACCGGATGAGCCGCTACCACCTCGTCCTGGAGGCGCTACGCCGCTCCCGCCGCGCGCCAGAGAAGGGCACCGAGCTCGCCGTGCACTGCCAGAGCATGCTGACCCGCCACCACGACTACATCCGCGAGCACCTACAGGACATGCCCGAAGTACGGGACTGGAGATGGCCGGAATGACCGACGACGAGCATCACCACGACGGAGGACAGCTTCGATGGAGAAATTCTCGCTGACAGCGCTGGCTCGCCAGCAGCTCAAGATCGCGCAGGAGGCATCGAGTGGTCGAAGCTCCCACACCGTGTACGGCGGGCACGAGCACGTGCTGCGCCAGACCGTGATCGCCCTGGCCGCCGGTCAGAGGCTCGATGAGCACGAGAATCCGGGGGAGGCGACCGTTCACGTCCTGCACGGACGCGTCCGGCTGGCGGCCGGCAACACCCGCTGGGACGGCCTGCCCGGAGACCTGCTGATCGTGCCCGCCGCGCGGCACAGCCTCGAGGCTCTCGAGGCAGCCGCGGTGCTGCTCACCGTGGCAAAACATCGCTAGCACCGCAGCGGCACGCCGTTCATGGGCGTCTTGGCGCTCGATGGCGGCCGGACCGCAGACGTCGCCGAGGCGCTGCCCCCCGGCTCGAAGGTCACGCCGGGGCCGGGCGACGTTGTGCTCGTGATCGATGTGCCGGGTGGGCCGGCGATGCCGTGGCACGCGCCATTGAAGGCGCGGTGCTCCAACGGAAACCGGGGATCGTGCGCCGCGAGCCGGTCGGCGGCCAGCTGGCCATAGGCGGCGCTCGGCCACATTCCGTCCGAACCCGCGGACATCAGCAACACGGCGCCGTCGATGCGTTCCGCCGGGATGCTCACCCGGGCGAGCGCGGTGGGACCGTCGTGCACCGGTACAAAGGCGAGGCTTCGCGGGACCGGCCGCCTGCGGGCGACGAGGTCACGCAGCTGCGCCGGAATCACATTCGGCAGGTACGGCAATGCCTCCCCGCCCCGCGACCCGCCCGTCACGCCGAAGCGATCCCCCGCGCGAGGTTGCTCGGCGAGCACGTCCAGGCCACGTTGGAAATACTCCAGCGGCACGTCGACGAGTCCCGGCGACAATCCGGGCAGTCCGAAATACGCAGGGCGAGGACGGTGAACCCGCGCCCGGCGAGCTCGCGCGCATCGCGCTCGGGTAGGCCGCCTTCGGAACCGCCGAGCAACAGCACCCCCGGTGCCGGCGCCAATCTGCCCGGAGTGCACATTACGCCGACCAGCCCGTCGCGACGCACCGCGCGAGAT
>JBPCOR010000161.1:0-9296 GCA_051000035.1 Mycobacteriales bacterium
ACGTCCGGCCGGTAGAGGAGCTCATACGTCGCAAGGCGCAGCAGCGCCCGGTCCACGGCCGGCATCCGGGCAAGCGTCCAGCCCTCGGCGTACGAGGAGACGATCGCGTCGATCTCGGCCTGCTCGCCCACGACACCCTCGACCAGGTCGACGGCGTAGTCGGGGATCGGCGGGGAGCCCGCGGCCAGCCGCTCGGCGAGCGTCCGGATCGGGTCGGTACCCCGCAGGTCGCTCTCATACAGCACGTCGACGGCGCGCTTGCGCGCCTTGCTGCGGGCCCTCATCGATCGCGCGTGCCGGTCGGTGGCGTCACTCGCTAGCCGGAGATCCGGCCGAGGTAGCGGCCGTCGCGGGTATCGACCTTCACCTTCTCACCGGTTGACACGAAGAGCGGCACCTGGATGCTCGCGCCGTTCTCCAGGGTCGCGGGCTTGGTGCCGCCGGTGGAGCGGTCGCCCTGCAGGCCGGGATCGGTGTGGGAGATGATCAGTTCCACGCTCGTCGGCAGCTCGACGTAGAGCGGGATCGACTCGTGCACGGCGACCACCGCCTCGGCGTTGTCCAGCAGGTAGTCCGCGGCTGCACCGACGGTCGCGGCCGGGACGGTGATCTGGTCGAACGTCTCGCCGTCCATGAAGACGAAGTCCTCGCTGTCGCGGTACAGGAAGCTCATTGTCCGCTTGTCGACGGTGGCGGTGTCGACCTTGACGCCGGCGTTGAAGGTCCGATCGACGACCTTGCCGCTCTTGACATTCTTCAGCGTGGTCCGGACGAAAGCCCCGCCCTTGCCCGGCTTGACATGCTGGAAGGCGACCACCGTCCACAGGTCACCGGACAGATCCAGCGTGATGCCGTTCTTCAGGTCGTTGGTCGTCGCCACGTGGCGTTCGTCTCCTTGCCGCAGGTGGTCGTGCGGGTGATCAGCGGGTGCCGGGCAGGCTGATGAGATCCTTGCCGGTCCTGGTGAGGATCTCCGCCGGACCGTCGGCCACGACAAGCAGATCCTCGATGCGGACTCCGGCCCGGCCCAGCAGGTAGACGCCGGGCTCGACGGTCACCGTCATCCGGGCTTCGAGTGTACCCGCGGCGGTGGGTCCGAGCGACGGAGCCTCGTGGATGAGCAGGCCGACGCCGTGGCCGAGCCCGTGACCGAAAGCCTTACCGTGACCGGCCTCGGCGATGCTCGACCGGGCGGCGTGGTCGACGTCGACCGCCCGCGCGCCCCAGACTGCGGCCGCGCAGCCCGCTCGCTGGGCGCGCGCGACCAGGTCGTAGAGATCGCGCTGCCACCGCGCCGGTTCGCCGACGGCGACGGTGCGCGTCATGTCCGAGTGGTAGCCGGCGTACGTCGCCCCGAAGTCGCAGACCACGAGATCGCCGGCGGTCAGCTCCCGCTCGCCCGGGGTGTGGTGCGCGCTGGCGGCGTTCTCGCCGGCGGCGACGATGGTGTCGTACGACGGCGCCGCTGCGCCCAGGTCGACCATCCGCCGGTCCAGGTCGACGGCGACCGCGCGCTCGGTGCGGCCGGCGCGCAGCCCGCCACTGTCGAGCAGCCCGGCGAATGCCGAATCGGCGATCGCGCAGGCACGCCGCAGCGCGTCGATCTCGGCGGCGTCCTTGACCGCGCGGAGCGACTCCACGACCGGCCCGGAGCTGGAGAGCTCGATGCTGTCATCGGCGCGGTGCAGGTCATGCAGCTCATCGACGGTGACGACGTGCGACTCGTACCCGATCCGCCGGGCCCGCCGCCGGGCGGCTGCCGCGAGCAGGGCGACCGCCGCGGCACGCTCGATCAGCACCGGCAGGTCCGGCGCCTGCTCGCCGACCGCGACACCGTAGCGGCTGTCGGTGGCGAGCAGGTCACCGGCCGGCTCCGGTGCGACGAGCAGCGCGGCGTTGGACCCGGTGAAACCACTCAGATAGCGCACGTTGACCAGCGAGGTGACCAGCACCGCGTCGAAGCCGCGCTCGGCTACGACGGTTCGCAACCGGTCGCGCCGCGCTCCGTGCGGCTCCGGGTTGTCGGTGGTCATCCGGGTCAGCTCACTGCGATGCCGCCGGGTTGCCGGCGAGAAAGGCCAGGGCCATCGCGTATCCCTCCACACCGAGGCCGCAGATCACCCCTGCCGCGATCGGCGAGACCAGCGAGGTGTTCCGGAATTCCTCCCGCGCATGGATGTTGGTCAGGTGCACCTCGACCAGTGGCGCGCGCAGCATCGCGCAGGCATCCCGCAGCACCACCGAGGTGTGCGACCACCCGCCGGCGTTGAGGACGACCGGCGCGGCGGCGTCCGCGGCCTCGTGCAACCAGGAGAGCAGCTCACCCTCGGAGTCGGTCTGCCGGACGTCGACGTCGACGCCGATGTCGCTGCCGGTCCGCCGGCAGGCCTCGACCAGGTCGTCGTAGGTCGCGCGGCCGTATATCTTCGGCTCGCGGGTGCCGAGCCGGCCGATGTTCGCTCCGTTGAGCACCCAGATCGTCGGCACTAGACCACCGGTCCTCTCATCGCGCCACCTCCTGATAGGCCGCCCGCAGCAGCTCGGGGTCCGGGTCGTCGAGTATGCCGGGCCTGGCCAGCCCGTCGAGGACGACGAACCGCAGCGTCGCGCCGCGGGCCTTCTTGTCCAGCCGCATCGTCGCGGCCAACGCCGGCCAGGCGCCGGCGGGGTACGTCGTCGGAAGCCCTATCGCCGTCAGGATGGCCCGGTGCCGCGTGGCGGTCGCCACGTCCAGCCGGCCGGCGAGGCGGCCGAGGGCGGCGGCGTAGACCAGTCCGATCGCGACGGCGTCGCCGTGCCGGAATCGGTAGCGCTCCGCTCGTTCGACGGCGTGCGCGAGGGTGTGGCCGTAGTTGAGCATTTCCCGCGGCCCCGCGTCGCGCAGGTCGCGACCGACGATGTCGGCCTTGACCCGCACCGCCCGTTCGACGAGTTCGGCCGCGACCGGCGAGGCGGGCATCGCCGCGGTCCGCGGGTCATGCTCGATAACCGTGAGAATCTCCGGATCGGCAATGAATCCGGCCTTGACGACCTCGGCGAGACCGGCGGCATAGTCGGCCGGTGGGAGGGTCCGCAGCATGTCGAGGTCGCAGACCACGCCGACGGGCGGATGAAACGCGCCGACCAGATTCTTGCCGGCGTCGATGTCGACGCCGGTCTTGCCGCCGATCGCGGCGTCGACCATGCCGAGCAGGGTGGTCGGCACGTGCGCGACCCGCACGCCTCGCACCCACCCGGCTGCCACCCACCCGGCGAGATCGGTCAGGGCTCCCCCGCCGACCCCGACGACGGCATCCGTGCGGGTGAAGCCGGCCGCTGCGAGCGCGTCCCAGCACCGGGCCGCCACCGATACCTGCTTGGCCGCTTCGCCGTCGGGCACCGCGATCGGCGTGACAGCGTAGCCGGCAGCGGCGAGCAGTTCCTCGATCCCGCGGGCGTGCCCGCGATCCTGCGAGTGCACGACGGCGACCCGGGCCGCGCCGGCAAGCAGGCCTGGCAGCGCGGCGAGCACCCCGGTGCCGACGAGGACGTCGTACGGCGCCGGTCCGGCGACCCCGATGGTGGTCACGGCGCGTGCGGTGGTCTCGCCATGCCGCCCCGGTCCAGCGGCAGTGCGGCCAGCGCGGCGAGTACGGCGTCGGCCACGGCGTCGGGTTGCAGCCCGTCGGTGTCGACGGTGACGGTCGCGACCTCGGCATAGATCGGCCGCCGCTCCTCGAGCAGTCCGCGCAGCTGCGCGCGCGGATTTCCCAGCAGCAGCGGGCGATCCCGGTTCAGCCCGACCCGGGCGGTGGCGGCGCGGAAGCCGACAGCGAGCAGCACCACGGTGTGTCCGGCCAGGGCTGCTCGGGTGTCGGCGTCGAGCACGGATCCACCGCCGAGTGCGAGGACGCCCTCGTGCGCGCTGAGTGCGGTCGCGACGGCGCGGCGTTCCAGGGCCCGGAACACGTCCTCGCCGTCGTCGATGAAGATGTCGCCAATCCGTTTGCCGGTGGCGGTTTCGATGTCGGCGTCGGTCTCCCGCAACGCCACCCGCAGCCGGGCGGCGAGGATCGTCCCGACGGTGCTCTTGCCCGCGCCGGGCGGCCCGACCAGGACGAACCGGGGCCGGGTCACCGGATGACCAGGTGCTCGGCGTAGGCCTCGGCGTTTCGCCGGGTCTCGGCGAGCGAGTCACCGCCGAATTTCTCCATGGCTGCCGCCGCGACGGTCAGGGCAACCATGGCCTCGGCTACCACACCGGCGGCCGGTACGGCGCACACGTCGCTGCGCTGGTTGATCGCAACGGCCGCCTCGCCGGTCACGACATCCACAGTGGACAGTGCGCGCGGAAGAGTCGAGATCGGTTTCATCGCCGCCCGGATCCGCACCGGGGCCCCGGTCGACATGCCACCCTCGATGCCGCCGGATCGACTGGTACGGCGGGTGATCCGCCCGTCGCGCCGATCGATCTCGTCGTGTGCCTGTGATCCGCGCCTGCGGGCGACACCGAATCCGTCGCCGACCTCCACACCCTTGATCGCCTGAATACTCATCAGGGCGGCGGCCAGCTGCGCGTCGAGTCTGCGGTCCCACTGCACGTGACTGCCCAGGCCCGGGGGTAGACCGTAGGCGAGTACCTCGACGACGCCGCCGAGCGTGTCACCGGCCTTGCGGGCGGCGTCGATCTCGGTGACCATCGCCGCGCTGGCGTCGGTGTCGTAGCAGCGGACCGGGCTGGCGTCGACGACCTCCTGCTCGGCCGGGCCGGGAACGACGTCCGTGGGTCCGGTCACCGAGCCGATCGAGACGACATGGCTCACGACGTGTACGCCCAGGGCCTGTCGCAGCAACGCGGCTGCGACCGCGCCGAGGGCGACCCGCGCGGCGGTCTCCCTGGCACTGGCGCGTTCCAGGACCGGCCGGGCGTCGTCGAAGCCGTACTTCTGCATGCCGACCGGGTCGGCATGCCCGGGCCGTGGCCGGGTCAGCGGCGCGCCCCGGCCGGTGGCGGCGAGCGTCGCCGCGTCGACCGGGTCCGCTGCCATTACCTGCTCCCACTTCGGCCACTCGGTATTGTCGATCCGCACGGCGATGGGACTGCCCAGGGTGCGGCCGTGCCGCAGGCCGGCGGTGAATTCGACAGTGTCCTGCTCGAAGCTCATCCGCGCGCCCCGGCCGTGTCCGGCCCGGCGGCGGGCCAGGGTCGCCACGACATCTGCGGTCGTGATCTCGACACCGGCCGGCAGTCCCTCGAGCATCGCCACCAGGGCGCGTCCGTGGGACTCACCGGCCGTCATCCACCGCAACACGGTGCCGAGTCTGTCATGTGGCCGTCGGCGTTCCGGTGGTCTCAGGCGCCGTCGGCGCTGCGGCCGCCCGGTCGATCCGAGGCCCTACGGGAGGACGTGCGCTGCCAGGAAGCTGCCGGCCACGTCTTTCGGGTTCTTGTGGTCGAGGTCGACCGCGGCGTTCATGGTCTGGATGGCCCTGGTGGTCAGGGTGGCGCTGACGGCGTTGAGGGTCTGGGCGAATTGCGGCCCCTCTCGCGCCAGCACCTTCTTGCTGACCACCGGCGCGACGTTCTGGTATCCGAAGATGCGCCTGGGGTCGGAGAGCACCGCATAGCCGCCCCGCATCAGCTGACCGTCGGTGGTGAACACCGCGATGGTGTCGACCTTTCCGCTCGCAAGCGCTTTGTACTGGGCTCCGATCGGCTCGGACACGAATTTCGCGTGGTTCAGCCCGTAGGCCTGCTTCATTCCCCGCAGCCCCTCGTACCGGTTCCGGTTCTCCGGCGGCGCGCCGTAGCTGAACGACGAGAGCTTCGACAGGTCCGTCATCGTCGAAAGATCATGCTTCTTGGCGAAGGCGGGCGTGGTGGCGACGCGGTCGGCGTTCTCGTAGGGCGTCGGGTTGAGCAGCTTGAGGCCGCGGCGGGACTCGAAGTCGGCGGCCTGGTGGTAGGCGTCGGCCGCGGACTTCGGCGTCGACGTGATGCCCCCACCGGTGCCCGGCGCGGCGAGCGCGCTGAGGTTGGCCACCGCCGAGTCGATGACGCCGGTGTACTCGGGGTAGAGGTCGATGGTGCCTCGGGTCAGCTCGGGGTCGATGACCTCCGACGGGCCGATGTCGGCCTTGAGGTGGATGGTGTAGCCCTTGGCGCGCAGCGCCTGCGCGTACAGCTGGCCGAGAATGTACTGCTCGGTGAAATTCTTGTCGCCGATGGTCACGGCCGGCTTGCCGCTGCCGGGCTGCCCGTCCGGCAGCTCGGCGTTCCCGGTGGGCAGTTCCTTGCTGCCCGATCCGCAGCCGGCGAGCGCCACCGTCGCCGCCAGGGCCAGCACACCCGCCAGCGATCGACCGAGTCGCGGATGCGTCATTGTGGGCCTTCTTCTCCCGGGGCCGGTGTCGGTGCGCGCCCACGCTACAGCGGCTCGCCGCCGGAGAGAACCCTCGACACGGCGACCCGCACTTGACGGAGTGTTTGCAGGGTTGCAGACTGCCACACGTCCTCGCGTTTTGCGGCGCCCGCTCCCATCCGTGCCGTCCGAGAGCGATTCGGAGGAGGTTGCGGCGATGGGTACCTTCGAGCAGGTTCCCGAGACGATCAAGGCGGACAAGGGTTTCCTGCGCCGGGTCACCGCCGCGACCGCCTTCGGCGAGGGTTTGGACGGCTACGACCTCGGCGCGATCAGCGTCGTGCTGCCCTTGATCAGCCACGAGTTCAACCTCTCCGCCGCGGTGGAGGGTCTGCTGGGGGCATCCACGCTGATCGGGATCTTCCTCGGCGGGCCGATCGTCGGCTACCTCACCGACCGGTTCGGACGCCGCAAGCTGTTCACCCTGGACGTGGTGAGCTTCATCGTCCTCGGTGCGGCGCAGATCGTGGTGCCGAATGCCTGGGTCCTGATCCTGGTACGGCTGCTGCTGGGCATGTCGATCGGCGCCGAGTACGCCATCGGCCCCACGATGCTTGCCGAGCTCTCCCCGTCCAAGGGCCGCGGCACCCGGTTGTCCTACCTGCAGGTCTGCTGGTACATCGGCTTCCTGGCGGCGGTCGCCCTCGCGTATGCCCTGACCAGTGCGGGCCTGTCCTGGCGCTGGATACTCGGCACCAGCGCCGTCCCGGCCCTCCTCACGCTGATCCTGCGGTACGGCCTGCCCGAGTCGCCGCGCTGGCCGATGAGCCGGGACCGGGTGGAGGAGGCCCGCCGGGTCGTGAACCAGTACCTGGGCGGCGAGCAGTTCTTCCGGACCGAGGACCTCGAGGGCGAATCGACCAAACCCGGTCAGTTCCGGGAGCTGTTCGCCAAGGGGGTGCGCTCGCGCACGGCCTTCGTCTGCATCTTCTGGGCGTCGCTGGTCGCGCCGTACTTCGCCATCTTCACGTTCGCTCCGCTGGTGTTCGACTCGCTGCATATCACCGACCAGCGGGCCGGCACCCTCGCCGCCAACGGCGTCGCCGCCCTCGGCGCCATCGCCGGCATGCTCATCATCGAGCGGACGGGACGGCGGCGGCTGCTGATCACCTGCTTCTGGATCATGGTGGTGGCGCTCGGGGTCATCGGCGCGTGGGGCGCGGCGCCGGCGATCATCGTGGTCGTCTGCTTTGCCGGGTTCTCCTTCTTCAACGCGATCTCCGGCGACCTCACCGGCGTCTACCCGGCCGAGGTGTTCCCCTCGCATCTGCGATCCAGCGGGATCGGGTTCGCCGCCGCGATGAGCCGCGTCGGGGCAGCCGCCGGCACGTTCCTGCTGCCGATCGGCGTGGCCCATTTCGGCGTCGGGCCGAGCGTGCTGATCGGCGGCGGCATCTGCGTCGTCGGTGCCCTGGTCACCCACGCCTGGGCGCCTGAAACCACCGGCCAGTCCCTCACCAGCACCGGCAAGACCGAGAAGGCCGAGCAGCCCGCGGGCGCAGCCGGCTGACCTCGCCACGCACGGACCGCTGAGTGGGCGGTTTGCCACCGTTTCTCGGCGGCGATCGGTGCCAAACTGCACCCTCGACGACGCCCGTCAGCCGCCGAGCGTCATACCAGCGGCGGCCAGGGTCCGCGCGCAGACCACGATCCCGAGCGTCCCGGCGAGCAGGGCCGGGCCGAAGGCGAACTCGGTCCGCCAACCCGTCCGGCGCGCGATCAACAGGGCGACCGCCGACAGGCCGCCGAGCAGGAACCCGGCCAGGATGCCGAGGAGCACGGCGGTCGCCCCGAGCGGTCCGAGGAACAGGCCCAGCGCGCCGGCGACCTTGGTGTCGCCGAAGCCGACGCCGCCGGCGAACGCGAGCACGAAGAAGGCGGCGAATACGGCGGCGGCCGCGATCAACCCCCGTACGAACGGCCCGGCGTCGTGCCGGGCGAGCGCGATCGCCCCGGACGCCACCACGCCGACGCCGTAGAGCGGGAAGGTGAGCCGGTTCGGCAGCCGGTGGCAGTCCAGGTCGACGACGGCAAGGACGACGGCGCTCGCGGCGAGCCACAGGTAGGGCGCCAGCTCGGCCCGGAAGCCCTGCCCCGCGCCGACGAGGCCGAGGACGACGACAGCGAGCATCGTGACCACCACGACCCGCGCCCGACCGGCCGGACGACCGAGCATCACGCCCGACCACCGGGCCGGTCCGAATGTCGCGTCCGCCCTCGGCACCTGCACCGACAACGCGGCAAGCGCCGGACCCAGCACGCCGCCCAGCGCCGCGCACAGCAGGCCGGCAAGCAGCGACACCGTGTCGACTAACCGCTCGCCGGCCGGCCGGCGGCGGCGGCGGCGAGCGCTGCCCGCATCACCTCGAGCGGCGCTGGTCGCCCGGTCATCGCCGTCACCTGCGCGACGGCCTGGTGCAGCAGCATCGCCTGGCCGCCGACGACGGTGCGGCGGTGCTGGGCCGAGTCGGCGAACCGGGTCGGCCACGGCGCGTAGACGACATCGAGCAGGGTCCCGGTGCCGGTCCACCGGGCCGCATCGGCCAGCGGGTCGGCCGCAGCGGGCGGCAGGGTGCTGATCACGACCGGTGCGGCGTAGAGCGCACCGTTGACGGCGTCGTCGGCGAGCGGCTCGGCGAGGACCGGCTCGACGCCGACCCGCCGGGCGGTGGCCAGCAGAGCGCCGGCCCGCCGCACCGAGCGGACCAGCACGGTCGGCCGGCGTTCGCCGAGCGCACGCAGGGCGGCCAGCGCTGCCTGCGCCGTCCCGCCGGCGCCGAGCAGCACCGCGCCGGTCGCGTCTCGCACCCCGCCCTCGCGTAACGCCCCGACGATGCCGGCCACGTCGGTGTTGTCGGCGTACCAGCTGCCGCCGGGGAGGCGCAGCGTCTTCGC
>JBPCOR010000177.1:0-14180 GCA_051000035.1 Mycobacteriales bacterium
CTGACCGGCTTAGCGGGGGGGGGTCCCGTGAGAGGGTGCAGAGGGTTCGCTGCGGTCTGTAGCCGGGCCGGCACCCCCCCCCCGCCGGCCGACCGCAAGCTCTACGCGCTGCGCGACGTGACGGCGACGGTCGAATCCCTGCCGTTGATCGCCAGCTCGATCATGAGCAAGAAGATCGCCGAGGGAGCCGCCGGCCTGGTCCTCGACGTGAAGGTCGGCAGCGGTGCGTTCATGAAGGACGCCGCCTCGGCGCGCGCGCTGGCCGAGGCGATGCTCCAGCTGGGCGCCGCGCACGGCGTGCGCACGATCGCGCTGCTGACCGCGATGGACTCCCCGCTCGGGCGGACCGCCGGAAACGCGCTGGAGGTCGCCGAGGCCGTCGAGGTGCTGGCCGGCGGCGGCCCGCCCGACGTCGTGGAGCTCACCCTCACGCTGGCCCGGGAGATGCTCGATCTCGCCGGGCTGCCCGACGCCGATCCGGCCGACGTGCTGGCGTCGGGCCGGGCCATGGACAGCTGGCGGGCGATGGTGTCGGCGCAGGGCGGCGACCCGGACGCGACACTGCCCGCGGCGCGTGAGATGCACGTCGTGCTCGCACCTGCGAGCGGGGTGCTCGGCCGGCTGGATGCGCTGGCGATCGGCGTCGCCGCGTGGCGGCTCGGCGCCGGCCGGGCCCGCAAGGAGGACCCGGTGTCCGCGGCCGCGGGCGTCGTCATGCACGCCAAGCCGGGCGACACCCTCCGCGCCGGGCAACCGCTGCTCGAGCTGCATTCCGACGACCCGGCGCGGCTCGCCCAGGTGCTCGACGAGATCGACGGTGCATTCGAGATCGGCACGCCGCCGCCGGCTCGGTCCCTCGTCATCGATCGGGTCTCCTAGCCGGCGGCTATCGTCTGTGCCATGCCGAACTCTCCGACCGTCGAGGCGATCCGCCAGGCGCCGAAGGTCTTGCTGCACGACCACCTCGACGGCGGCCTGCGGCCGGCGACGGTCGCCGAGCTCGCCCGCGAGACCGGGTACTACGGCCTGCCGAGCACCGATCCCGACGACCTCGGCCGGTGGTTTCTCGGTGCGGCGCACTCCGGGTCGCTGGAGCGCTATCTCGACACGTTCGCGCACACCGTCGGGGTGATGCAGACCCCCGAGGCCATCGAGCGGGTCGCCTCGGAGTGCGCGCAAGATCTCGCGGCCGACGGCGTCGTCTATGCCGAGATCCGATTCGCGCCCGAGCTGCACACCGGGCGGGGCCTCACCCACGTCGAGGTGATCGAGGCGGTCCTGCA
Organism: Mycobacteriales bacterium; assembly: GCA_051000035.1. Lineage (GTDB taxonomy): Bacteria > Actinomycetota > Actinomycetes > Mycobacteriales > QHCD01 > QHCD01. The sequence continues at coordinate 1,284 of JBPCOR010000177.1, forward strand.
GGGATTCGAGCACGGTACGGCGTCGGCCGCCCGGGACGGACACCGGATCGTCGTCGTCGCACTGCTGTCGGCGATGCGGCAGGCCGCGCAGTCGCGCGAGATCGCCGAGCTCGCCGTGCGCTACCGCGACCGCGGCGTCGTCGGATTCGACATCGCCGGTCCCGAAGCTGGCTACCGGCCGACCCGGCATCTCGACGCGTTCGAATACCTGCGGCGGGAGAACGCACACTTCACGATCCACGCCGGCGAGGGGTTCGGGGTGCCGTCGATCTGGGAGGCGCTGCAGTGGTGCGGCGCGGACCGGCTCGGGCACGGCACCCGCATCATCGACGACGTCACCGTCTACGACGACGGTGAGATCGCGCTCGGGCGCCTCGCGGCCTACGTGCGGGACAAGCGGATACCGCTGGAGATGTGCCCGACGTCCAATGTGCAGACCGGCGCAGCGAAGTCCATTGTGGACCATCCGATCGGGCTGCTGCGTACGATGTATTTCCGGGTCACGCTCAATACCGACAACCGGCTGATGAGCGGCTGCACGATGAGCTCGGAGATGGGCGCGCTGGTCGACGCCTTCGGCTATGAATGGTCCGACCTGCGCTGGCTGACGCTCAACGCGATGAAGTCGGCGTTCATCCCATTCGATGAGCGCCTCGTCATCATCAACGACGTGATCAAGCCGGCGTACGACGCCCTTGCCGTCTGACGTGGTGGCGAGCCCGGCCGGCCCGGTGCTGCTGCGGCGTGGCCGGCTCGGCCCGCGCGGCCCGGTCGCCGACGTGGTGCTGGCCGGCGGGGTCGTTGCGGAAATCGCCTGCGGCGCATCCGATTCCGGGGCCGCGGAGGTGGTCGATCTCGACGGGCGGGTTATCCTGCCCGGCCTGTGGGACGCGCACGTGCACGCCGTGCAGTGGGCGCTTGCGCAGCAGCGGATCGATGTGTCGGGTGCCGGCTCCGCGGCCGAGGCGGTGACCCTGGCCGCGGCTTCGGCGCCGGTCGGTACCGGGATGATCACGGCGTACGGCTTCCGGGACGCGCTCTGGGTGGACCGCCCGCACAAAGACCTCCTGCAGGCCGCGTTTCCCGGCCGGGCGGTGCTGATGCAGAGCAACGACCTGCATACCGCGTGGTTCAGCCCGGCGGCGCTCGCCGCCGTCGGCCTGGACCATCCGACCGGCGTGCTCTGCGACGGCCAGAGCTACGCGGCGGTCGCCGCGATGCCCGCGCCGGATCGGGCCGAGGTCGACCGCGCCGTGCTGGGCGCGATGCGGGCGGCCGCAGCCCGGGGAGTCGTCGGCATCATTGACTTCGAGTACGCCGACAACTGCACCGACTGGGCGCGCCGCGCGGCGGCCGGAACCCTGCCGGTCCGGGTCGAGTGCTCGGTGCCGGCCGATCGGCTGGGCGAGGCGATCGGCCGTGGCCTGCGCACCGGCGAGGCACTCGCGGCGACCGGTGGGCTGGCGGCGCCGGGACCGGTCAAGGCATTCGGCGACGGTTCACTCAACACCCGGACGGCGTGGTGCCACCAGTCCTACGGCAGGCCGGGGCAGTCGACGGTTGGTCACGCCGAGATGCCGGCGGACCTGCTCGCCGGGCTGGTCCGGCGGGCCGAGTCAGCCGGTCTGCGGTGCGCGATCCACGCGATCGGGGACCGGGCCGTCTCGGCCGCGCTGGACGCGCTCGAGGTGGCGCCGGCCGGCCGGATCGAGCACGCCCAGCTCGTCGCCACGGCGGATCTGGCGCGCCTTGGACGGGCCGGTCTCGTCCTCGGTGTCCAACCCGCGCATCAGCCCGACGACCGCGACGTCGCCGACCGGGTGTGGCCCCGGTGCACCGACCGCGCCTATGCCTATGCCGCCATGCTCGCCGCCGGGGGGCGGTTGGAATTCGGCTCCGATGCGCCGGTCGCGCCGCTCGACCCGTGGGACGCCATCGCGTCCGCGGTCTGCCGGACCGACGACGGCCGCCCGCCCTGGCATCCCGAGCAGGCGGTCTCGCTCGACGCGGCGCTGGTCGCATCCAGCCGGGGCCGCGCCGGCATCGAGCTCGGCGATCCGGCCGACGTGGTGGTCCTCGATTCGGAGCTGGACCCGGCGGAGCTGCGGGCCGACCCGGTCCGCCGCGCCGGTCGGCTTCGCGGAATGCCGATCTGGGCGACCTACCTCGCCGGCCGGCGGACCTACCGCAGGGCAGCATGAGCCGTCGCGCGCGGCAAGCCGCCACTCTCACTTGGGTACGTGGGCCTGGCGCGGGCCATACCCGGTAGGCATATTTATGCCCCGGTGGCATACGCCAAAATCAGGACACCGTGGCCGGATTCCGGGATCGATGCGAAGCCGGTCATTGCGACCTACCTCGCCGGTCGCCGTACCCCTCTGGTGCTTCCTGAGCCGCCGGCCTCGGCAGGTCCGGCGACTGGTCTCGGGTGTGTGTCGCCGGCCGGATCGCATAGCCGCGGTACGCGATGCGATCCGACGTGGGTCAACGATCGAGCAGTGCCTCGAGCCGCTGCGGCCCGAGGATCTCGTCGGTCAGCACCCCCGACAGGCCGACCAGACCGGCGCGTGGGTCGAGTTCGCTGTGGACGATCTGCAGCTTGCGCGTCGCCAGCGGCAGCGAGCGCCGGTAGACGACCTCCCGGATGCCCGCGAGCAGCTGTTCGTCGGTGTGTGCGAGCTGCCCGCCGACCGCTACGACGCGGGGGTTGAGCAGGCTGACCGCGTCGGCGATGGCGCGGCCCAGCGTCCGGCCCGCCTGCCGCAGCAGGCGTTGCGCATAGGTGTCGCCGGACCGCAGCGCCGTCACGACGTCGGCGACGGTCTGGACATCGTGGCCCGCTGACCGCATGTCGCGCAGCATGGCCCAACCGCCCGCATATGCCTCGACGCAACCCAGATTGCCGCACCGGCACTCCGGCCCGGGGTCGGTATCGGGGTCGGTGAGCTGGATGTGACCGATGTCGCCGGCCGCACCGTCAGCCCCGTGATGCACTCGGCCGCCGGTGATGAGGCCACTCCCCACACCCGTCCCGACCTTGATCATGATCATGTCGTCGATGTGCTGGTAGTGGGTTCGATGTTCGCCGATCGCCATCGCATTGACGTCCTTGTCGACAAGGACAGGGCATCCGTAGTCGTGCGCACGCCACCAGGAACGGATGTCGAAACGGTCCCAGCCGGTCATGATCGGTGGGCTCACGACCGTGCCGGAGGCGAAGTCCACCGGACCGGGTACGTCGAGCCCCACACCGAGGACCCGGTCGGGTGGCTGCTCGACGTGGGCGAGCAGGGTTGCGAAATCGCCCGCCACAGCGGACAGGACCGGCTCCGGCCCGGTCGAGACGTCGAGGACCTGGCGCCGTTCGGCGAGAACCGTGCCGGCAAGATCACACACCGCCGTACGGAATCCCGTCGCGCCGATGTCCGCCACGAGCAGCAGGCCACGAGACCGGTTGAAGGCGAACCGGCCGGCCGGGCGACCGCCGGTGGAGCTGCCGCCGGCATCGACGACCAGGTCGGCGGCGATCAGGGCATCGATGCGGACATTGGCGGTGGACCGGGCGAGACCGGTGCGCCGTTGGATCTCGGCGCGGGTCAGCGTTGGCGAGCGCCGGAACAGCGCCAGGACGTCGGAGACACCGCGCAGGGGCTCACCGGCCCCGGCCGGCGGGCCGTTGTCCGCGTCTACCGCCCTCTGCACCCAGAGACCCTATCGACCGGCGCCGGCTTCTACCCGCAGGTACTACTCTTTTGGATATGTGCTGGCTAAAGTATGTCCACTCGCGGTCGGAATTCGAGGAGTGAACATGTACCTGAACGGCACCGCTACACCCTCCCGCCACGATCGTCGCCGTCTCGGCGCGCGTGCGCGCGTTCGCGACCGGTGGGCGCCGCGGCGCGTTGCCGTAGCCGTCGTTGCGGGCACCGCCGCACTCGCGCTCGCCGCCTGCGGCTCGCCGGGGTCCGGCAAGACCAGCACCAAGGTAGGCGTGGTGATCAAGGGTCTGGACAACCCCTTCTTCCAGACGATGGACAACGGCGTCAAGGCGCAGGCCTCGGCCAGCGATGTGACCGTCAACGTCCAGGCCGCCCAGTCGGTCACGGACACGACCGGGCAGGCCGACAAGCTCAACGCGATGGCGAACCAGGCATACGGCTGTTACGTCGTCAACCCGATTACGGGTACCAACCTGATCCAGGCAGTCGCGCGCATCGCCGCCAAGAACAAGCCGATCGTCAACATCGACTCGCCCATCCAGGCCGCAGCGGCGAAGGCAGCGCACGCCGACATCGCGACGTACATCGGGACGGACAATGTCGCCGCCGGACGGCGCGCGGGGCAGACCATGGCCATGCTGCTGCCTTCTGGCGGTCAGGTCGCCGCAATCGGTGGTATCGCTGGCGACGTCACCAGCGGCGATCGCATCACCGGTTTCAAGCGGGGCATGGGCCGGATCAGCCTTGTCCAGACGGTCGCGGCGAACTGGGACCGACAGCAGGCGCTGACCCAGGCTGGCAACGTCCTGCGTGCGCACCCGCAAGTTGCCGGCTTCTTCGTGGCCAATGACGACATGGCGCTGGGCGTCGCGCGGGCGGTTTCCGACGCGCACAAGACCGGCCGGATCAAGATCGTCAGCGTCGATGGCATCAAGGACGCACTTGAGGCCGTGCGGGCCGGTTCGCTCAGCGCCGTGGTCGCTCAGTATCCCTACGTGATAGGCAAGATGGGCGTCGAGGCGTGTGTGGCTTCCGCCGCCGGGAAGAAGCTGCCGGCGAGGGTCGACGCGCCGGTCGAGGTCATCACCAAGAGCAATGCGGCCAAGGCCATCGCGACCACCCCGAAACCGGTCGGGAAGTACGACGACCCGTTCGCGGCCCTGCTTGCCAAGTGACCCTGGCGACCCGCGACGCCTCCGGTGGGCCCGGGGTGACCGCGTGAGGACCACATCGCCGGCTGCTCGGGTCGACGCACGGATGAGGGACCTGAGCTTCTGGGCAGACCGGGCAGCCCTGGTCGGGTTGGTGGTCCTGGTGGTCATCTTCCAGGTCGCCAACTCGACATTCCTCAGCACGGGCAACATCGAGGCGATGCTCAGTGCGTCGGCGATCCTGGTTGTGCTGGCCGTCGGCCAGACGTTCGTGATCGCCACCGCCGGCATTGATCTGTCGGTGGCGTCGGTGATGACCTTCGCCGCCATCGCGTTCGGCCAGGCCTTTACGCGCGGCTCCGGCGTCATTGTCGCGATGCTGGCGGCCGTGGTCGCCGGCGCCGCGGTCGGTGTGGTCAACGGTCTGCTCGTCGCGCGGGGAAAGATCACCGACTTCATCGTCACGCTGGGCTCGCTCTCCGCGGCCTCCGGCGCCGCCCTGATCCTGTCCGATGGAAAGCCCAAGACGATCGTCGACGGATTCCTGCTCCGGCTGTCCAGCGACGGGGTCGGCATCCTCGGCTATTCCTTCCTGGTCGCCGTCGCCATCGCGGCCATCGCGCATGTCGTTCTGTTTCACACCCGCTTCGGCACGCACGTCCTCGCAACCGGCGGGTCGGCCGAAGCGGCCGTCGCCACCGGCGTGCACGTCGCACGCGTCAAGCTGGCGGTCTACGTCATCTCCGGGCTGCTCGCCGGTCTTGCGGCGATCCTCCTCGTCGGCCGAGTGGGCGCGGCCGAGCCGGCCGCCAACACCACGTTCCTGTTGAATTCGGTCGCCGCGGTCGTGCTCGGCGGAGTCAGTCTCTTCGGCGGCCGGGGCAGCATCCTCGGGCCCGTACTGGGCGCCCTACTGCTGACCGTCCTCAGCAACGGATTGACCCTGCTCGGCGTGTCTGATTTCTACCAGCCGCTGTCCGTAGGAATCGTCGTCGTGCTCGCGGCGCTCTTGTCGAGGTTCCAGAAATGACCGGGGATGCCGCCGGCGCGAGCGCCCGGCGCGATTGTCTGCTCGGCGTCGATGGTGTATCGCTGGCCTTCGGCAACGTCCGAGCCCTCGTCGACGTGTCTATGCAGATGCGGCCGGGCGAGATCACGGCGCTGGTGGGGGACAACGGCGCCGGGAAGACGACGCTCGTGCGCTGTATCTGCGGTATCCACCGACCCGAATCGGGCACGGTCTACTTCGAGGGGACGGTGGTCGACTTCCGCTCCGCGGACGAGGCACGAGCGGCCGGCATCGAGACGGTGCACCAGAACCTCGCCCTGGTCGAGGATCTCACGGTGTGGCAGAACCTCTTCCTGAACCGCGAGCTGATCCGCGGCCGCCCACCGTTTGCGCTGCTGGACCGGCGGTCCATGAAACGTCAGGCATCGACGATGGTGGGCACGCTGGCCGTCAACGTGCCGTCGGTGACCTCGCGCGTCCGTCGCCTGTCGGGCGGGCAGCGGCAGGCTATCGCGATCTGCCGCGCGGCGAGCTTCAGCTCTCGGCTGGTCATCATGGACGAGCCGACCGCCGCCCTCGGCGTCCAGGGGACGGAGAAGGTGGAGGCGCTGATCCGGCGGCTGAGGGCCGACGGCCGGGCCGTGCTGTTGGTCAGTCACAACTTCGAACAGGTGCTCCGGCTGGCTGACCATGTGTGGGTGATGCGCGGCGGCCGATGCGTGGCCGGTCGGCGGGTCCCCGAGACCACCGGCGAGGAACTAGTCGCTCTCGTGACCGGAGCCCTTGCCGCCTGAGCACGATGCGTCTATCCGCAACACCCGCATACGACCGCGCAGAGAGAGAGCCCATGAACCCGGCCAAGAGAACCAACCCGGTGGGCATCCACGCGCTGGTGTGGGCGGGTGACACGTCGCCGGGCTCGGTTACGGAGGCGGTCGAGCACACCAGCGAGGCCGGCTTCGATCTGTTGGAGCTCTCCCTGCACGATTCGCTCTCCATCGACGTCGAGGACACTCGGCGCCAGCTCGAGCAGGCCGGCCTGGCGATCGCCTGCTCCCGCGGGCTGGCGTTCGACGCCGACATCTCCAGCGACGACGTCGAGGTCGTCCGGCGCGGCTACCGGCTGCTCTTGGAGTCCCTCGACATCACCCACCGCCTCGGCGGAACGCACCTGACCGGCGCGCTCTACAGCGCTCTGGGCAAGTACGGCCACCCGCTGACGGTGCGTGGGCGGCAGCACGTGGTGGGCGCGTTGACCGACCTTGCGGCCAGGGCACGGGACCTGCAGATGACGATCGGATTGGAGATCTGCAACCGGTACGAGACGAACGTTATCAACACGACCCGGGAGGCGCTGGCGCTCGCCGACGACATCGGCGCCGACAACGTCACGATCCACCTCGACACCTACCACATGAATATCGAGGAGACCGATTTCGTGCGCCCGGTGCATGAAGCGGGCGACCGGCTCGGCTACGTGCACGTCGGCGAGAACGACCGGGGATATCTCGGCAGTGGGCATATCGATTTCGATGCATTCTTCGGGGCGCTAGCCGAGATCGGCTATGCCGGCCCGATCACGTTCGAAAGCTTCTCCGCCGCGGTCATCGCGCCGGGGTTGTGCAACGACCTGGCAATCTGGCGAAGTGTGTGGAGTGACGGCCCGGATCTCGCCCGGCAGGCACGGGCCTTCATCGCCGACCAGCTCGAGCGGCACCGGCACCGGCGGTGACCCTGGACATACGGCCCCCGCTGCCCGAGCTGATCGCGCGCATCGGCCGGCTCGCCCGGGTGACCGAAGGACGGGTGATCCTCGGGATCGCCGGGCCGCCCGGGGTGGGCAAGACGATGATCGCCGAGGCGCTCATCGCCGGTCTGCTGGGTGCGTCCGTCGCGCACCTGCCGCTGGACGGATTCCATCTCGCCGATGTCGAGCTCGATCGCCTGGGGCGGCGGGGCCGCAAGGGTGCGCCCGACACCTTCGATGTGGCCGGCTACCTCAGCGCTCTCGCCCGGATCCGCGACGGCGAATCGGTCGTCTACGCACCGTCGTTCGAGCGCACGCTGGAGCAGCCGATCGCCGGTGCGCTGCCGATCCGCGCGGCGGCCGAGGTCATCGTCACCGAAGGCAACTACCTGCTCCTGGATCGGCCGGAGTGGATGGCGGCACGCCGGCTGATGACCGAAGTCTGGTACGCCGAGACCGCCGAGGCGCTGCGCCAGGAACGGCTGGTGCGGCGGCACGAGACCTTCGGCAAGAGTCCGGCCGAGGCGCTGGTTTGGGCGCGGGGCCCCGACCAGCGCAACGCCGAGCTGGTCGGGGCCACCCGCGATCGGGCCGATCTCGTCGTCTCCGTGCGGTGAGTCAGCCCACCTGCTCGAGCGCCAACGCGGGCCGTCCGGCGACCTCGTCGGCCGGGTCGGCCTCGACGGCCGCGGCTGCGGCCTCGGCCCGCCGGGACCGGATGAATGCAGCCGCGACGGCGCCGGCCGCTACCACGGCCGCGCCCACCAGGACCGCCGGCCGCAGACCGTCCACATAGGACGCGGACGAGGAGTAACCACCGCGTGCGGAGAACACGCTGGCGAGAACGGCGACCCCGAAGACGCCGCCGATCTCGCGGATCGCATTGTTGGCACCGGACGCGACGCCGTGTTGGGCGACCGGGGTGGCGCCGAAGACGACGGTGTTGATCGGCACGAAGAACAGGCTCATCCCGACCCCCGCCAGCACGAACGCGGGCACCAACGATGCATAGGAGACCGAGACGCTCATGACCAGCGCGATCCAGGCGATGCCGGCGGCCATCAGGGCGAGCCCGGTGACGATGAGTGGCCGGCCACCGATTCGGTCGGTGAGCGGGCCGGCGATCGGCGCGATCAGCAGCGGCATCGCCGTCCACGGCAGCGTCCGCAGTCCGGCGCCGAGTGGCCCGTAACCCTGCACCAGCTGAAGGGACTGTGCCAGCAGGAAGATCGAGCCGAACATGCCGAAACTGAACAGCACGCTCGCGAGGTTGGCGGCGGTGAAGGACCGCGACCGGAAGAGCTGCAGGGGCAGCATCGGCGTGGCTGTCCGGCGCTCGTGGACGAGGAACGCCGCGAGCAGCAGCACGCCACCCAGGATCGGGCCGAGCACGCCGACACTGGTCCAGCCGTGCGCGTTGCCGCGGATCACGCCGTCGACGACGCCGGCGAAGCCGCCACTGGCGAGCACGACGCCGAGCAGGTCCAGGCGCGTGGGCGCGCCGCGCGTCTCGGCCAGCCGGCGCCAGGCCAGCGGCGCCGCGAGCAGGCCGATCGGGACGTTGAGCCAGAAGATCCACTGCCACGCAGCGCCCTGTACGACCGCACCGCCGACGACCGGACCGACGGCGACGCCGAGGCCGGAAACCCCGCCCCAGACGCCGAGTGCGGCGCCGCGACGGGTGGGCGGGACGGCTGCGGAGAGGATGGTGAGCGACAGCGGGAGCACCGTCGCCGCGCCGATTCCCTGTACGGCGCGGGCCGCGATCAACAGCTCCGCATTCGGGGCGAGCGCCGCCGCGGCGCTCGCGAGGGTAAACACCGACAGGCCGATGGCAAAGACCCGCCGCCGGCCGAACCGGTCACCGAGCGCCGCGCCGGTGAGCAGGAAGACCGCAAAGCCCAGCGTGTAGGCATTCACGGTCCATTCCAGCTGCGAGAGACCAGCGTGCAGGTCGGCGCGGATCGACGGCAGCGCCATTGTGACCACGAGGTTGTCGAGGTTGACCATGAACGCCGCGACCGAGGTGAGGACGAAGGTCCATACCAGTGTGCCTCGGGAACTCATTCGTTGCCTCCTACAAAGTTAGCAGTCACTTACTCTGCGGTCGAAAAAAAGGGGTCCAGCCCGTCAGTGCTTGCCGGTCTTGGGATTGGCCTCGCACGCCCATGCCTCGTGGACCGCATCGAGATCCAGTGCCGTCACGACGTTGCACAGCATGCCCATCGCGTAGAACTTGCGAACGTCCTCGGCGCAGGCGCCGGAGAGCCGGGTGATGGCCTCCCAGGTCTTGCGGAAGCCGGTGCGGGCGGCCGCTCGTACGTCGGGGTCGTCCGCCGCGGCGTAGGTCTGCAGCTGCATGAGCAGGAAGGTGCGGTCGGTGATCAGCTGCAGGTAGCGCTCGGCCATCGCCTCGAAGGCGGCGTCGCCGCTGCGGTCGCCCGCGGCGTCGACGAACCCCTCGACGATGATCTGGTTGGCTCGCTGCACGGCGGCGAGGAACAGCGCCTTCTTGCTGGGGTAGAGCCGGAACAGATAGGGCTGGCTGATGCCGGCGCGGTCGGCGATCGCCTGCGTGCTGGTGCCCTCGAGCCCGGTCCGGGAGAATTCTTCGAGTGCGGCGAGGAGCACCGTCTCGCGGCGCTCGTCGGCGCTCTTGCGCCCGGCGGGCAGGGTCGTCGTCACTCCGGCGACATTAGTGATTGACCACTCACTTTGTCAAGCGGCTGTCAGTCGTGCCAGCGCAGGCAACTGGACACCTCCGCGACGACCTCGTCCCAATGCCCCGCCGCATCGGCACCCCGCAGCCGCGCGGTGACGCCGTCGAGGTGGCAGTAGTCGGCGAGATCGCCGGCGACCTCGGCCGCGGACGGTCCGTAGGCGGTCACGTCGTAGCGATCCTCGCGCTGCGGCCGTACGTCGAGCTCGCCCGCGTGCGCCACCTTGTCCCAGGTTTCGAGGTCGGACAGGTCGTGCGTCTCGGCTGAATGGCAGAAGTCGACCAGCCCGCGCGGCTGGGTGAAGATGTCGACGCTCATGTCCGTGCCGAGGAAGACCGCCGCGTCGTCGAGGTAGCACCGCAGGGTGTATCCGGTGCGTTCGGCGGTGGTGATGGTGACCGGCAGGATGCCGACGGAGTCCCAGAACTGCGCGCGGGTGGCGGGGGTCACCTCGGGCGCGCTGCCGGCCCACGCGAGGCGTTCGGAGAGGCGTCGGGTGAGCAGCGGCCAGGAGTCGCGGAGTCGCTCGCGGACATCGTCCCAGCCGTCGCCCGCTTTGCCGTCTTGGGTGTCGTCGTCCACCGCGTCGTCGGTGCCTTCGCCCTCGTCGTCAGCTTCCGGTTCGATCTCCTCGTCGTCGGCGAGCCGGCCGAACTCCGGGTCGTCGAGCAGGCTCATCAGCGGGCCGTCCTCGACGCACTCGGAGATCCGTCGCACCAGGTCGATCACGTCGGCCGCGCTCTGCCGGTCCTGCTCGCCCAGCGTCCCGGTGACCAGATCGGGGACGCCGTCGACGTCGAACTCGTAGTCGGTCGTGGGGACGAACTCACGCGCCGGCAGGCTCCGCGTCATGTCCCAGGACGGGTGGTCGTCGAGGTCGTTCGGCTCACCGCGGGCGACGTACGCCGCGAGCTCCCCGGCCGAGTCGAACATCAGCACCGTGTCACCGGCCCCGAGAAACGCCTGCCATTCCTCGCCGTCCTCGATCCACGGCGGTGCCCACATCGTGTAGCCGGTGCGACCGCCGATGCTGATCCGGATCGCAACGATCGTCGCGTTGGTCGGGCTGGTCATCGCCGGGCCCCGGCACCGGCGCTCCGGCGGGCTTCGTATCGCATGCTCGCACCTCCGGCCATCAGCGTAACGGCGCGGCCGGCCGGTCGCGGACGCGTACGGGTCGCTCCCTCGTAGAGGGTCCGTGTTGCGATCGTCTCGCTCTCACGCTTCAGCGAACTCGTTCGTGGTCGGCTTGCTGCTGATGCTGAGGAGGTTCCGACCGGCAAGGCCGACGATCGCCATGCTAGCTGCAGCGAGGATGGCGAAGAGGGCTCGGATACCGACGCCGTGGGCTATCCAACCGGCAAGTAGCTGGGAGGCCGGGGCAAGGCCGAGCGAGGAAAACATCACCACGGCCATGACCCGTGCGACAGCATCTCGAGGCGCCCGGAGTTGGATCTGCGTGAGGGCAAGAACGTTGACGACGCCGGAGAGGCTGCCGGCAGTGAGCATGATTGCGGCCAGCTGCCAGCTCTGGTCGACCAAGGCGATGAGGCCGAGTAAGCAGACGACGCCTGCTGTGCAGCCAAGGACGACTGGTCCTTGCCGTCGCGGCCGGACGAAGCGCAGCGCGGCAGCACTGAGGAGAGCACCGAACGCAAAAGAGGCGTCGGCAAATCCGTAGACGCTGGCGCGGGCGTGCAGCACTTCCCGGACAAGACTGGGCATGCCGACGGTGAACAGCCCGATGGTGCATACGTTAAGGGCGGCGATGGTGACCAGGAGGGAGGCGAGCGGCCGGTCGCCGGCCGCGCACGTGAGGCCCTGCAAAGACCGCCGCCAGACTGACGCTCTTGCGGGCCCTTCGTCCATCGGCGGCGTGTCGGCTGATCGCGAGAGGGGAATTCGACTGATGAAGCCCGCGGAGAGAAGGTAGCAGCCAGCAGCTGCGACTAGGGCGACGTTGCCACCAAATACGGCAACTACGATGCCACCGGCGGCGGGCGCCACGGTGCTGCTGCTTTGACTGATGATCTGCAGGGTGGCGTTTGCCTGCTGCAGCGCGGCTGCATCGAGTCCCAATCGGGGAAGCATGGCCGAGTCGGCCGGGTAATAGAGTGCACTTGTGACGCCAATCAGCGCTTGAACTAGGTACACGTAGGCGAATATGTGTGTCATGAGAACGAGGAGCAGACCCGGCACCAGAATCGCACGCGCGATCGCGGCAGTTGCTAGCACACGACGGGGCCCGATGTGATCAGCCAATGCCCCGCCAATGAACATAAAAGCGCCGCGCGGCACGGCAGCGGCCGCCAAAACCAGGCCGAGCGTCGCCGCCGACCCCGATCGCTGCAGGATGAGCCAACTCAGTGACAGAACGCGAAGCTGATCTCCCGCCAACGAAGAACCCCCACTCGCGATCACCCAACGGGCCGACTGCGGGAGGGAGCTTCGCGCGGCTGTGTGGTGGGGGGGGGTTGTTTCCCGCCACACAGCCCCCGCGGGAGGAGTCACCCACCCCACAACTAGAACTCGGACCACCAAACCCCGCTTT
>JBPCOR010000184.1:0-5479 GCA_051000035.1 Mycobacteriales bacterium
GGCGAGCACTTGCGCGGCGAGGTCGGGCAGCGGCGCCGCCCGCTCGCGCGCCGCCGAGCAGGATCCGTCCCTGATGCCGAGCAGCAGCAGGTGCAGCGCGAGCAACTCCGCGGTGTAGGTCTTTGTCGCGGCGACCGCGCGCTCGGATCCGGCCCCGATGTCGACGTGCAGCTCCGCGGCCGCGGCGAGCGCGGACCCGGCGTTGTTGGTCACGGCCACGGTGACGGCACCACATTCCCGGGCGGCCTGCACCGACTCAACCAGGTCCGGCGACGCGCCGCTCTGGCTGACCGCGATCATCAAGACCCCGGTCAGGTCCGGGCGGGCGGCGTAGACGGTGAGCGTCGACGGCGAGGCGAGTCCGGCCGGGCGACGCAACTCGATCTCGACGAGATATTTTCCATACAGCGCGGCATGATCGGAGGTGCCGCGAGCCGCGAGCAGCACGAATCGCGGACCCCGGGAGGCTACGGCCGCGGCGACTCGCTCGATCTCGCCCACGGTGCCCAGCAGTGCCGCGAGCACCCCAGGCTGGTCGTCGATGTCCTGGCCCATCAGCCGTCCGGCGTCCATGCGCCCATTGTCCCGGGTGCCCCGCGCGGGCGACAGCTCGGTGTGACATTCGCCTGGGTGCCACAGTCTCACCGGGTGCCACAATCTCACCGGGTGCCACCATCTCACCGGGTGCCACAATCTCACCGGGTGCCACAATGACGTGGCACGACGCCGGGGGCGCCGCCGTCCGGCTTACCGCGAAGACGGCAGGAGTCTCATGCACGTGCGCAGCTTCCATCCCGTCCTGCGGGCGGCTACCGCCGGACTGGTTGCCGGTATCGCCCTGGCCGGATGCTCCAGCGGCGGCAGCTCGGCCGGTGGCAGTTCGGCCAGCAGCACCGCGTCCAGTTCGGCGACCGGTGCGCCGTCCGGGCCGAGCAGCACTCGGTCGGCCACGAGCCGGCCCCCCGCGAGCAGCACGTCGTCCAGCCCAGGCAAGTCACCAACAAGCAGCACGTCCGCGACCCGGCCGCCCGCCAGCACGTCCGCCGACACGCGGGGCGGCACCCTGGCCGCGAAGTTCCCGAGCAAGGGCGACCTGCCCTCCGGCTGGGTGATCGCGAAGGCCAGGGTCCGCTCCGGCCCGAGCACGAACGCCGGCAACTCCGGGACCGAACCCAAGACCGACAAGCCGGCGTGCACCGCGGCCTTCAAGACCCTCGACGCGAGCGCGAAGACATACGGTGCCAAGCAGAAGGAGGACGGGTCGACGGACCTCACCGGGCCCAAGGGCGCAAAACTGTCGATGGAGCTGATCCGTTACGACGACCTGACCGCCGCCAACTTCGCGAGGCAGGTCGGCGATGGGCTGAGCGCATGTTACGGCGCGACCGCGACGCTGCAGGGCACGACACTGAAGTTCGCCAAACCCGATGTCGACTCCGCCGGTGATGACTTCAGCGGGTTCGCCACTACCGGCACGAGCGGGGGCGCGACGCGGACCCAGCGCCTGGTGTTCGCGCGGCAGGGCGACACGATCGTGACCTTGACCGACGTGGCGGCCGGCGCGTCGAAGGACGACTTCTCCAAGATCTTCGCCGCGGCGATCGCATCGGCCGGATAGGCGAGTAGCCTGCCCCCACATCGGGGTAGGTTCTGGTTCCTCCGCACCCCGCGGCACGCGGGTGCGGGCGACCGGACGGAGGTGGCGCCATGGCGGAGAACGACCAGGCCCGCCCGGTGATCCGCAGACGGCATGCACCCGCGGTCCTGGCTGTGGTCGGCGTATTACTCGCCGCGCCGCTTGTGGCGCTGCTGTGGGTCGGCAGCTACACCGCCGGCAGGCCGCGGCTCTTCGGCTTCCCGTTCTTCTACTGGTATCAGCTGCTGTGGGTGATTCTCGCCGCTCTCGCGACCTCGTCGGCGTACCTGCTCATCACCCGGACCGGGACCGACGTCGAGGTCGTCGACCCCGACCCGCGCGAGGGTGATCCGCGGCGGCCGGACACCGGGACGGCCCCGTGAGCACGCTCGCGGCCGGGGCGGCGAGCAACGGCATCGATGGCGTCGCGCTGACGGTCGTCATCGTGTTGTTCGCCGCCGTCACCGCGCTCGGCTTCGCCGCGGCCCGCTGGCGGCGGGGCAGTACGATGGCGAGCCTGGAGCAGTGGGGGCTCGGCGGCCGCGGCTTCGGGACGTTCGTGACGTGGTTCCTGCTCGGTGGCGACCTGTATACGGCGTACACCTTCGTCGCGGTGCCGGCCGCGATGTTCGCCACCGGGGCCGTGAGTGGCTTCTTCGCCGTGCCGTACGCGATCATCGTCTATTCGATCATCTTCATCTTCATGCCGCGGCTGTGGTCCGTCTCGCACCGCCACGGTTACGTGACGCCGGCCGACTTCGTCCGCGGCCGCTTCGACTGCCGGGCGCTGTCGCTCGCGGTGGCGGTCACCGGCATCATCGCCACGATGCCCTACATCGCCCTGCAGCTCGTCGGCATCCAGGCGGTGCTGGAGGTGATGGGCATCGGCGGCAGCGGCAACGCGTTCGCCCGCGACCTGCCGCTGCTGATCGCGTTCGCCGTCCTCGCGGCGTACACCTACTCCAGCGGCCTGCGCGCGCCGGCCATGATCGCGTTCGTCAAGGACCTGCTCATCTATCTCGTCATCATCGTCGCCATCATCTACATCCCCTACAAGCTAGGCGGATTCGGCAAAATCTTCGATGCGACGAAGACCAAGTTCGCGGACCAGAAGACCGCACCCGGTTCGTCGTTCATCCCGGGTGCAGCGGGCCTGTCCGCCTACGGCACGCTGGCACTGGGCTCGGCGATGGCGCTGTTCATGTATCCGCACTCGGTGACGGCCGTGCTGTCGACCAAGAACCGGTCGATCGTGCGCCGCAACGCATCGCTGCTGCCGGCGTACTCCCTGATGCTCGGCCTGCTCGCGCTGCTCGGCTATATGGCGATCGCGGCGAAGACCAGCGTGATCGGGCTGGACGGCAAGCCGAACGCCCAGCTGGTGGTCCCGGCGTTGTTCCGGCAGATGTTCCCGAGCTGGTTCGCCGGCATCGCCTTCGCCGCCATCGCGATCGGCGCACTGGTCCCGGCCGCGATCATGTCGATCGCCGCGGCGAACCTGTTCACCCGCAACATCTACCGCGACTTCTTCCACCGCACGGCCTCGGACGCGACCGAGGCGCGGGTCTCGAAGCTGGTGTCACTCATCGTCAAGCTCGGGGCGCTGCTCTTCGTCTTCACCCTGGACCGGACCACGGCCCTGAATTTCCAGCTGCTCGGCGGCATCTGGATCCTGCAGACCTTCCCGGCCATCGTCTTCGGGCTGTATACCCGATGGTTGCATCGCTACGCCCTGCTCACCGGTTGGGCGGTCGCGATGGTCTACGGCACCGTGCGCGCCTACCAGAACATCAACCCGGCCACCCACAAGCATTTCGGCAGCTCGATCGCGCCGATCCCGCTCACCGGAGGGCACACCGGATATATCGCGCTGACGGCATTCGTGCTCAACGTGGTCGTTGCCGTCGTCCTGACCGTCCTCTTCCGGGCCCTGAAGGTCTCCGGCGGCCGGGACGAGACCCGCCCGAGTGACTACCACGCCGACGCCGAGGATCCGGGCGTGGCAGGGCTGCCCGAACCCGCGTGACGCCGATCGCGAGGCGTGCGATATCTCTTTGGGCGTGACACCGACCGCGGCGCCGGCCATTCGAACCGCCCGGGCGGACGAATACGCCGCCGTCGGCGGACTGACCGTTCGCGCCTACACCGCTGGTGGCCTGATGCCACCCGACGATCCGTACCTGCCGCGCCTGGGTGACGCCCGGACCCGCGCGGCCGAGGCCGAATTGCTCGTGGCCGTCGATCCCACCGGGCGGCTCGTCGGCACGGTCACCTTCGCCCGGCACGGATCGCCGTACGCCGAGCTCGCCGCGCCGGGGGAAGCGGATTTCCGGATGCTCGCCGTCGACCCCGACGTGCGGGGCGGCGGCATCGGGGCGGCGCTCGTCACCGAGTGCATCCGGCGGGCCCGGGCGGCCGGCGCGGACCGGCTGCGGCTGTCGACCGGCGCCGGAATGCTTGCCGCCCAGCACATCTACGCGCGCCTGGGGTTCGTTCGAACGCCCAAGCTGGACTGGACTCCGCCCGCAGCGCGGCACGATCTGCAGACCTATGTGCTGGACCTCACGCAACGACCGCGATCAGATCGCCTTCCTGAATAGCGTCGCCGGCCGCCACGCCGATGTCGGTGACCCGCCCGCCGTGCTCGGCGAGCACCGGAATCTCCATCTTCATCGACTCCAGAATGACCAGCGTGTCGCCGGCGGCGATCTGATCATCGACGGCCACCAGCACCGACATCACGCTGGCGACCATCTCGGCCCGGATTTCCTCGGCCACCTATGCTCCTCACGATGCTCCGCCCGCGGATGACGCCGTCTGCGATCGTAGGGCGCGGGTGGAACCGAGCCGTGGAAGGACGCCGATCGTGGCTCGACCGGACCGCGCGCCGCCCTCCCCGCGGGACACCCACATCACGATCTACGGACGCAGGCCCGTGCTCGAGGCGATCGCGGACGATCGGCTCACCGTCGACCGGGTGATCATCGCCGACAATGCCCGCGGTGACAGCCTCGCGGCGATCGAGCTGGCCGCGCACGACCATCACATCGAGATCCGGCGCCGCTCGGCCACCCAGGTCAAACTCATCGCCGGTAACGGCCGGCACGACCAGGGCGTCGCTGCCGATGTCCTGGCACCGAAGATGCGGCGGCTCACGGACTTCGTCGAGGACTTCACCCGCGGTGGCAGCGACCCGTCGCTGCTGATCCTCGACGGCGTGACCAATCCCGCCAACGTCGGGATGATCCTGCGCACGGCCACGGCGGCGGGCCTGGACGGCGTTGTGCTCCCGAGCGCGGGCGTCGCGGCCCTGGGCCCGCTGGTGATCAAGGCATCCGCGGGTGTCGCGTTCCGCGCCCCGATCCTGCGCTGTGCCACCGCCGCCGAGGCGCTGGAGGCGCTCACCGATGCCGGCATCGTGGTCTATGCCCTCGCCGGCGACCGCGGCGAACGGCTCGCCGATGCACAGCTCGCGCCGGCGGCGGCGTACCTGCTGGGCAACGAGACCACCGGCGTCGATCCGGCCCTGCACGACTTCGTCAGCGGCTGGCTGTCGATTCCGCTGCACGGCGGGGTGGAGTCGCTGAACGTTGCGAGTGCCGCCGCCGTACTTGCCTACGAGCTGGAACGCCGGCGCAACTGAGCGAGCGCGGCCACGAGGCGCTTGTCGGCTTCGGCGCGGTCCGGTGCCCAGGCCGCCACGGTGCCGATGACGGCGTCGGCCGCAGCCGTGATCTGCTCACCGTCGGCATAGGCGACGTCGGCGCGAACGCCGTCCCCCTGCAGATCCCGCCACTCCTGCCCGGCGAGGGGACCCGCGGTGATCCGCCGGGCGACCGCCGT
>JBPCOR010000239.1:0-9932 GCA_051000035.1 Mycobacteriales bacterium
TGGCCATCCGGCGGCCGGACTCGCTCACGCTGACCTCGCCGGAGAAGTCTCGCTTCTCCTTGCACTTGACGCAGTAGCCGTTGTAGGTCTCGGCCACGGTGCCTCCTCTTCGCTTGTTGGTGCCGACCGCCATCGGCCGGGTGGGTCGGCTGTCCGGGCCCGGCGGTCGCCCGTACATCGAGATTCGCGCGCTGTGACTACGCGCGGCCGCCGCTCACGGTACCGGCCCCGCGCCGCCAGCGCCCGAGCACAGGCGCGGGTAGGCGTGGCGTGGCCGTGCGATAGCCGCATACGGGGCGAAACCGCGGCGCGGCCGGGATGGGGCTGTGGCGGTTCGCACCCGAAACATTTAAATTCGAATCGTATCGTATTTGTGTAGGCTAGCCGCTGTGACTCGAGCGGACGACGGGAGCGCGCCGCGGTCAACCGGCCGGCCCGACGGGCACCGATCGGTGCGGCCCCGGGGCCGGCCGCGCTCTCACACGGTCGACGACGCCGTCCGCGCGGCGGTCGTGGAGTCGTTGATCGCGGACGGCTACGAGGCCCTGTCCATCGAACGGGTAGCGGCGCGGTCCGGGGTGGCCAAGGCGACGATCTACCGGCGTTGGCGCAGCAAGGCCGAGATGGTGTTCGCACTCGCCGTCCACGGCGCGGGCATCGTGCCGCCGGCTGACCACGGCTCACTCGATGGCGACGTGCACGCCCTGTCCCAGCGGGTCGTGGAGCTGATGGCCGACGGCGCCGCGCGCGCGGCCGTGCCCGGTCTGCTCGCCGACCTGCAACGTGACCGAGATCTCGCGGCACGTGTCCACGACGAGCTGATCTCGCGGGAGCGAGCTGTCGTCGCCGAGGTCGTGCGCCGCAGCCTGCGTCGGGGCGAGATCGCGCATCCCCCCGACCCGAACGACGTCCACGCGGCCCTACTGGGGACTGCGCTGGTCTGGATCGTGCTCCTCTCACCCGGGCCCGAGGTGCCGAGCCCGGCCCAGTGCGCGGACATCTCCAAGCGGATCGCCGGGGGCGTCCTCGCCGTGATCGCGCACGCACAGCGTCCGGACGATCTGGTCCGACCCGCCGGTGCCATCCCCCCGACCAGCACAGGAGAGCGTCATGCCTGAAAGCACGATGCCCACAGCGGGTATACACCCACTCGACCGTCACGCCTGGAGTCGGCGCTGCCGACGTACGACGTCGAGGAGGTGCACCACCGGGTCATTGCGGCCTCGCCGGACGCCGTCTGGCAGGCGCTGACGACCGTCGCCATGACCGATCTGTGGATGACCCGGGTCATGATGGCCGTCCGGCACCTGGGCACGGACTCATCGCGTCGGCCGATCCTCGACGACGGACCGGTGACCACGCTCGAACGCGACCGCCCGCGGTACGTGATCGGCGGGAAGGTGAGCCGGCCGTGGCGGCGGTCCTCGCCGGTGTGCCCGATCGTCGACAACTTGGCGGCGCTGCGGGACTTCGACGAACCGGACTGGGTCGTGATCGGCACCGACTTCACCCTCACCGCGGTTCCGGCCGGCACGCTGCTGTCGACCCGGACCCGCTGCCGCGCCACGAGCGAGGCGGCCCGGCGCCGGTTCCGGGTGTACTGGACACTCATCGGGCCGTTCTCCGGCGTCGTACGCCGCGAGGTGCTGGCGACCGTCGCACGCGCCGCGGAGGCAGCCGAGTCGAGGTGACTGTCGGGGCCCGCCGTTAGGGTGGCGTCGTGGTGTCGAGCCAGCCCCCGCTGCCGGGCCTGTGCCCGCCGGTCGGCGAGCCAGCCGGCGCCGGGCGGTCGGACGTCGCAACCGCCGGGCGGTCGGACGTCGCAAGCCCCGTGGTCGCCGCCGCCGTCGATGTGCGCTTGTCGGCGCGGCGCCGGCGCACGGTCACGGCCTACCGTGCCGGCGGTCGCATCGTCGTGCTGATCACGGCCAGGTTCAGCAAGGCGGAGGAACGCCGGTGGGTCGACGACATGCTCGCACGGCTCACCGCCCGTGAGCGCCGGGCCGTCCGCCGGGGCGACGCGGGCCTGGAGGCGAGGGCGCACGCACTGTCCGAGCGCTACCTCGGCGGCCGGGCGCGGCCCGCGTCGGTGCGCTGGGTCGCCACGATGACATCGCGCTGGGCCTCCTGCACACCTCTCGAGGAGACCATCCGAGTGTCGAACCGGCTGGAGCAGATGCCTGGCTGGGTGCTCGACTACGTCCTGGTACACGAGCTGGCCCACCTTCTCGTGGCCGGTCATGACGACCGGTTCTGGTCCCTGGTGGCCGGCTATCCGCGTGCGGAGCGGGCCCGCGGCTACCTCGAGGGTGTCGCCGCGGCGACTGGGCTGCGTTTCGACGACGCGGATGGCGCGGGCTGCGACCCGGCTCGCGAACCCGCTGCCGCGACGTCGGGGTGAGACGCCTCGCCGCGCTCCTGCTGACCGGGAACGCGCCCGCCGGGGCCGCGCCGCCCGGTGTCGACCCGGTCGTGTTCCGCCGGGCGCTGGCCGGCGACGTGCTCGACGTGCTCGAGGACCTCGCCGGTGTCGATACCGCCATCGTGACGACACCCGAGCGCCGCGCCGATGCCGACGCAGTGCGATGGCCGTCGACCCGGGTCATCGAGATCGGGGCGGCGGCGACGGGCGGGGACGTGGTCGCCGCCGGGTGGGACCGGCTCGCCGCCACGGGCTACGCCGTCGCGGCGCTGGTCGCCGCCGACTCGCCGGACGTTCCCGAACTCGTCCTGGCGAAGGCCTTCAGCGCCCTATCCACTGCCGCCGTGGCGGCCGCGCCAGCGCGCGGAGGAGGCCTGGTCGCGCTGGCAGCCGTTCTCCCGGCGCGGCCGTGGCTGCTGGGCGCCGGTGTCGACCTCGATACGACGGATGCGGTCGAGCGGCTGCAGGCGCTCGCCCCGCGCCGGCGCGACGTGCGGGCGACGCTGGCCTGGCGGCGGCTGCGTAGCCCCGCGGACCTCGGCGCCCTCGACCGCGGGCTGGAGGGCTGGGAGGCGACCCGCGCCCTGCTCCACAGCGGCGGCTAGCCGAGCGGGCCCGCCCTGCGCCCCGCCTGCCGCCCCGCCTGCCGAGAGTGCAGGTACTGTAACGCACACTTCGGCGCCGGAATGCGTGCCTTATCTGCGCTCTCGGCGGAGCGGGAGCCGCACACACCGCCGGCGCTACCCGCCGTCAGCCGGTGGCGTCGTCGCCCGGGCGAGGCGTGGCCCCACCACCGCTCTCGGGCGTCATGTCGTCGATGGACAGCGCCTGGGTGTCCCCGCTCGCGAAGCCCAGCGGGTCGTCGAGATCCTCGGCCGTCGGCAGCAGGTCGCGGTGTGCCCAGATTGCATCCCGGCCCGCCGTGCCACGGTGGTGGCGCAGCGCCTGCCACAGCGTCACGGCTTCGCGGAGCCGGCGGGGCCGCAGCTCCAACCCGACGAGGGTGGCGAAGGTCTGCTCGGCTGGGCCGCCGCTGGCCCGCCGGCGCCGCAGCGTCTCGCGGAGCGCGCCGGCGCCGGGCGGTCGGTCCCGGGCCGCGTCATCGACGACGACGTCTACCCAGCCCTCGATGAGTGCGAGCAACGTCTCCAGCCGGCGCAGCGCCGTCTGCTGCTCCGGGGTCTCCTCCGGCTCGAACATGCCGCCGGAGAGGGCTCGTTGCATGCTCTCCGGATCAGCCGGGTCGATCTCGCCCATCGCCCGCTCGATCGCCGTCGGGTCGACCTTGATGCCGCGGGCATACGCATCGATGGTGTCGAGCAGCCGCTGCCGTAGCCACGGGTTGCTGCCGAAGAGCCGGCAGTGCGCGGCCTCGCGCAGCGCCAGGAAGAGGCGCACCTCCTCATCCGGCCGCTCGAGCCCCGCACCGAACGCAGCGACGTTCTCCGGCAACAGCACGGCGGTCCCGGCCGGGGCCAGCGGCACGCCGATGTCGGTGCTCGAGACGACCTCCGCGGCCAGGCTCGCGAGGGCCTGGCCGACCTGGGCGCCGAACATCAGGCCGCCGATCGAGGTCATCGCGCCCATCAGCGCTCCGGCCTGCTCCTTGGCCTCCTCGGGAACGGCGGACCCCATCGCCTCGACGACCCGGCTCGCGACCGGGTCGCACAGCGTCGACCAGACGGGAAGCGTGCGCTCGATCCAGTCGACGCGAGTCCACGCCTGCACCTGACGAACACCGGACGGTACGTCGGTCGCCGAGTCCAGCCACAGGTCCGCCAGCCGCATCGCCTCGGTGACCGTGGACCGCTCCGCCGACGTCACCGGCCGGCTGGCATTCACCAGCGCGGTGATGGCGGTCTGCCGGGCGAGGTCCCAGTTGACCGGGCCACCCTGCCACGACAGCAGCTTTTGCAGCTCGGCGAAGAGCGGGATCTTGCCGGCCAGGTCGCCGCCGAGCGCACCGGCGAAATCACCGGGCAGGCCCGGGAGGCCGCCTCCCGGCCCGCCGGGGCCACCGCCGAAACCGAATGCCGGGGCCGGCTGGTTGGGGCCCGAACCGGGGTCACCCGGGCCGGGTCCGCCGGCAGCCGGGTCGCCCGGGCCCTCCGGCGGGCGGTCCGGGTCCCCGTCATCGGGCGCATCGAACCCGAACGCCGGGCCGGTCATCGGGCACGAGCAGACGCAGTCATGACTTCACGGTAACGCGGTCGCCTCCCCGCGAGCGTGTCGCGCCGCCCGCGCAGTCGCGTTCCGTAGGCTCGGATCGGCGTGATTCGCGGGTAGCGCAACCGGCCCGGTCCACGCGGCGCCACGCCGCCCGCGCGCGAACGGGCCGGCTGGTGAGGGAGTGGACGGGGACGTACATGGCTGTGTTGTGGTGGCTGGTGCCGGCGCTGCTGGTGGCGGTTGGTGGTGCTGTCGCGACCGCCTGGCTGTCCCGCCCGCGCGGGCCGGCCGGGATGGGTGAGTCCATCGACGCGCATCGCCGGTTCGTGGCAACGCTGGGGCACGACGGCGATCCCGGGTCGAACGTCCGCCTGCAGGCCGCGCCGGGCGGGGCCGCGCCGTCGGACCGCCGGGAGGTGCGCCCGCCGGCCGACCGGCCACCCACGCCGCCCGCAGCGTGGCCGGGGTGACGACATTAGGCTGAGCGGATGAGCCGGCGGACCGTCACCCTCGTGGCCGGTGTCATCCTGGTCGTCATCACCGGCCTGATCGGGTCCAGGCTCCCGGTCCAGTACGTCGTCGAGGGACCCGGGCCCACGTTCAACACGCTCGGGCGAATCGACGGCAAGCAGGTCGTCAACGTCGTCGGCAGGACACCCAACCGCACGTCGGGACACCTGAACATGATGACCGTGTCGGTCCTCGACCGCATCGACGTCTTCACCGCGCTGCGCGGCTGGGTCGAGTCCGATGAGCAGGTCGTTCCGCGGGAGGTCGTGATCCCGCCCGGTCAGAGCACCCAGCAGGCCGACCGGCAACAACGCCAGGAGTACACCAGCTCCCAGGACTCCGCGATCGCGGCGGCGTTCAAGCAGCTGGGCTACCCGCTCAAGGTGTCCATCGTCGGGCTTCCGTCGAAATCCGACGCTCCCGGTGGGCTGGCGCTCAATGACGTGCTCACGAGCGTTGCCGGGCGCCCGGTCAGCTCGCTCGCGTCACTGACGGCGGCCGTGCGGGCGCAGCGGCCCGGTACGACGGTGATGGTGGCTTATGCGCGGGCCGGCAAGCCACGGACTACCCGGATCACCACGACGGCGAACGCGGCGCAGCAGGCCCAGCTGGGGATCATCGTCGGCCTGCAACGGGTGGCGCCGTTCCAGGTGACGCTGCGGGCGCCGCCGGACGTCGGTGGGCCCTCGGCCGGCACCATGTTCGCGCTCGCGATCCTGGACACCGTGGGACCGCGCAGCATCACCGGTGGCCGTTTCATCGCCGGCACCGGGACCATCGACGCCGACGGCAATGTCGGCGCGATCGGTGGTATCACCCTGAAGATGATCGCGGCGAAACGTGCCGGCGCGACAGTGTTCCTCGTGCCGGCCGGCAACTGCCCGCAGGCCCGGTCCGACCACCCCGCGGGCCTGCCGCTGATCAAGGTCAGCACGCTCGCGGGCGCGGTTTCGGCGCTGGACGCCCTACGCGGCGGGAAGCCGGCTCCGTCGTGCTGAGCGCGGCGGCTGCCCGCGGCCATGCTTCGGCGCTCGGCGGCGGGGAACCCCCATCGCCGGACAGCAGTTGGGTACCCATGACCAATCGGTGCCGGGCCCGCAAGGCAGATCGGGGAACAGCACCGTGTCGATGAGGCCGCCGTCGATGCCGGTGCCCGCGCTCTCGCGGCGGGCCCGCATCCTGCTCGTCCTGATCGCCGTCGTCATCGTCGCGCTGATCGCGCTCGGCAGCCTGACGTCGCTCTACGTCGACTGGCGGTGGTTCGGCACCGTCGATCACGGCGGCGAGGTCTTCTCGACCGTCTTCGGCACTCGCGCGTTGCTCTTCGTCATCGTCGGCGTGCTGATGGCTGTCATCTTCGGTGTCAACCTGGTGGTGGCCTACCGGTCCCGCCCGACATTCCATCCGATGTCCGCGGAGCAGGCCAGCCTGGAGCGCTACCGGTCGGCGATCGAGCCCAAGCGCCGGCCACTGCTCGTCCTCGTGGTCGCCCTGGTCTTCCTGCTCGCCGGAATCTCCGGGCAGGGCCGGTGGCAGACCTGGCTGCAGTTCTGGAACCGCACGTCGTTCGGTGTGACGGATCCGCAGTTCGGCAAGGACATCTCCTTCTACGCGTTCACCTATCCCTTCGAGCGGATGATCCTCGGATATCTGTTCGTCGTGGTGTTTCTCTCGCTGCTCGGCGCCATCGGGCTGCACTACCTCTTCGGCGGGCTGCGAATCCAGGGCCCGGGGGAGAAGGTCACCCGGGCGGCCCGGGCGCACCTGTCGGTGCTGCTCGGCGTTTTCGTCCTGCTGAAAGTCCTGGCGTACTACCTGGACCGGTACGGCCTGCTGTTCTCCAATCGCGGCGGGATCACCGGTGCGTCCTACGCCGACGTCAACGCCACCCTGCCGGCCAAGGCAATTCTCTTCTTCGTCGCGCTCATCTGCGCGATCGCGTTCATCGCCAACGTCGTCTTCCGCAACTTCGCGCTGCCCGCGATCGCGCTGGTGCTGCTGGTGCTCTCCAGCGTGCTGATAGGTGGTGCCTATCCCGCCATCGTGCAGCAGTTCAGTGTCAGGCCGAACGCGAACGAGAAGGAACGGCCATACATTGCCCGTAACATCACGGCGACCCGGGCGGCGTACGACATCGTGACCAACAAGAACGTCGCCTACAAGGACTACAATGCCACCACGAGTACGGGCGCGGCCGTGCAGAAGCGGCTCACCCAGGACACCGGCACGATTCCCAACGCCCGGCTGCTCGACCCCAATGTGCTGGCCCAGACATTCGACCAGCTGCAGCGCATCAAGAATTACTACGGATTCGATAGCAAGCTCGACATCGATCGTTACCGCGTCAACGGCCTGTTGCAGGATTACGTCGTCGGAGTTCGCGAACTCGACCCGAGCAAGCTCACCGGTAACCAGACGAACTGGATCAACGAACACCTCGTCTATACCCACGGCAACGGTTTTGTCGCTGCCCCGGCGAACCGGGCCACGCCCGGCGGGGCACCGAATTTCACGACGTACGACCTGCCCACCCGGTCGTCGGTACCGAGCATGCAGCCGAAGCAGGGCCGCATCTATTTCGGCGAGCTCTTTGGTGCCGACTACGCGATCGTCGGCAAGAGTGCGACGCAGCAGAACGTCGAGTACGACCGGCCGGGTCCGAGCGGCACCGACATCAAGAGCTCCTACACCGGATCCGGCGGGGTCAAACTCGGCGGTCTGATCAATCGACTCGCGTTCGCCATCAAGTACCGCGAGCGCAACATCCTGCTCTCCAGCCGGATCGGCAGCGACTCGAAGATCCTCTTCGTCCGCGACCCCCGGGATCGGGTGCAGAAGCTAGCGCCCTTCCTCAAGGTCGACGGCGATCCCTATCCGGCCGTCATAAACGGCCGCATCGAGTGGATCGTCGACGGCTACACCACGAGCGACGGGTATCCCTACGCCGAGCGGCAGACGCTCGGCGAGCTGACCAAGGACTCGCTGACCGGCCGGGGCACCGCGGGTCAGCCACAGCAGCAGTTCAACTACATCCGCAACTCTGTGAAGGCGACCGTCGACGCCTATTCGGGCAAGGTGACGCTCTACCAGTTCGACCCGGCCGATCCGGTACTCAAGACGTGGATGAAGGTCTTCCCGAACCTCGTCCAGCCCCAGTCGAGCATTCCGACCCAGCTGCGCGACCATTTCCGCTATCCCGAGGACCTGTTCAAGGTGCAGCGTGACCTCATCGCGAGCTACCACGTCAATGACCCGCAGCAATTCTTCAATTCACAGAACTTCTGGCAGGTGCCCGGGGACCCGACAGCGAAGGGCGGCCAGCCGCAGCCGCCGTATTACCTGGTCGCCCAGGGACCCGACCAGAAGACGCCGACATTCCAACTCACCAGTACGTTGACGCCGCTGTCGCGCACGAACATGGCGGCCTACGTCTCGGTCTCGGGTGATCCCGCGACGTACGGCCAGATCAAGGTGCTGCAGTTGCCAGGGGACAGTTCTGTCCCCGGCCCGCAGCAGGCGCAGTCGCAGTTCAACTCGAACACCAATATTGCGCAGAGCGTGCGATTGCTGCAGGGCGGCAATAGTGAGGTGATCTTCGGCAACCTGCTCACCCTGCCGGTC
The DNA here is from genome assembly GCA_051000035.1 of Mycobacteriales bacterium. Lineage (GTDB taxonomy): Bacteria > Actinomycetota > Actinomycetes > Mycobacteriales > QHCD01 > QHCD01. Next base: position 8,723 of record JBPCOR010000239.1, read on the forward strand.
GCCGGGGGATTGCTCTACGTCGAGCCGTTGTACGTGCAGGGCACCCGGGGGATCAACGGGTATCCGCTGCTGCGCAAGGTGCTGGTGCTCTTCGGTACGAGCGTCGGCTTCAACGACACGCTGCCCGCCGCGCTCGCCGACGTCTTCACGCCGGGGGCGGACGCCGGGGGCGGATCAGCCGCGGGTGGATCATCCGGCGGCGGGAATGGCACGTCCAGCCCGCCGCCGACCTCCCAGCCGCCGAGCTCGGTCCCGTCGTCTCCCGGTAGCGGCGGTTCCGTGTCGGTGACCACGGCGGTGGCCGACATCCGGGCCGCGCTGACGCACCTGAAGACCGCCCAGCAGCAGGGTGACTTCGCCGGCATCGGCGAGGCACAGGCCGAATTGTCACGGGCCATCGCTGCGTTCGAGCAGGCTGGCGGCGGATCGACTCCGACCGGGTCGGCCCCGACGACGAGCCCGACCAGCGCGCCGACGAGGACGCCGACGAGGACGCCGACGCCGAGCGGGACGCCGACGCGGTGACCCGGCGCCCGCGCCGCGCGCCGGTGCGGCGGGCGGCTCACCGATTTGCCGCTGCGGGGGCTCGATGCCTAAGCTGGTGACTCCACCGCGGGGTGGAGCAGCTCGGTAGCTCGCTGGGCTCATAACCCAGAGGTCGCAGGTTCAAATCCTGCCCCCGCTACGACGACGAAGGCCCCGGATTCCGGGGTCTTCAGTCATTTTGGAAGATCATCGTCGAGCCCCTGATTTCGGCGAATGTCCGTCAAATGTCCGTCAGCTCCGCGCCGGCCCAAGCCTGCTCTGGCCCACCCGAGCGGCTGCGGCTGATCCGCCGGGCTCCCCGGAGGCGTCCGCAGAGGCTGGGAGACTTCTCACCGTGACCCTGGCGAGCAAGGAAGTCGAGCGTGCGGAGCTGCACAAGACGATCTGGGATCGCGAACGACCTGCGCGGCAGTACCTTCTAGACCGGCTTCTAGACCCGGCACACCGATCAAAGCCTGTCCGCAAGCCGATCGCCAACTGACACGACTCGACGTTGTCGCACGGATTGGCCAAGTGAAGCAAACTGATCTCGTGGATGACGATCTCGACGGCATGACGCGAGAATAGCTAGTCGCCCAAGTGATCAAGCTCCGCACCGCCATACGCGGCCCCGCGACGGCTCAGGACACGACCCGTGCTGGCATCATCCGGACCTCTGGCGGAC
>JBPCOR010000244.1:0-4711 GCA_051000035.1 Mycobacteriales bacterium
TCGACGGCGACGCCGTCCTGAACACCGCATCGGGTGACCTCAACCTCGGCACCGTCGGCGGCTCATGCCAGGCCAACACCGCCTCCGGCGACGTGCGAATCGGCGTCGCGGGCTCGGACTGTGCGGCGCGGACGGCGTCCGGCGACATCGAGATCGGCAGTGCATCCGCCGGCCGGGCCCAGGCGCACGCCGTCTCCGGTGACGTGACTGTCGGCGTCGCGGCGGGAGTGGTGACGTGGCTGGACGTGTCGACGCTCTCCGGTGATGCGCGGTCACTCCTCGACGACATCCCCGACGCACCGGCCGACGGCCCGACGCTGGAACTGTCCGTGCGCACCGTGTCCGGCGACATCACCGTCCGCCGGTCGGCGCAGCCCGCGGGAAGTGCCGCATGAGCGCCCGCCGACGCACTCCCCGCAGCGGAGGCGGCAGCGAGAACCGCCGACGCACTCCCCGCAGCGGAGGCGGCACGAGTCCCGGATGCGTGGCGACCGGGCCGCAGCACGTCAGTCCCCCGGTGCAGCCTCGGGCCGGGCGTCGCGACGTTGCGAGCGGATTTGCCCGGGTAAGGCCGTTCACCGTCGACGTGGCAGGCGGCCGGCTCGCCGCGGAGATCCTGATCCCAGCCACACCCGGCCCGCACCCGGTCTGGCTCGACGTCCACGCGGCCGGCGACGGCCTGCGGGCGCACTGCACGCCGCGCTGGCAGGCGATGGCCCCGCGGGGTTACGCCGTGGTCCGGTGGGACAAGCCCGGTTGCGGCGAGTCGACCGGCGACTGGCGCCGGCAGACGGTCGCGGTGGACCGGGCCCGGGAGGTCCTGGCCGTCGCCGACGCGATCCGCTCGATGGCCGAGGTCGACAAGCACCGGCTGGTCACCTGCGGCACCGGCGAGGGCGCCTGGGCCGTGCTTGCCGCCGCGGCCATCGACGCGGAGCTGCTGCTGCCGCGTCTCGCCGCGGCCGTCACGGTCGGTGCTGCGGTGCGCCTGACCGACCGCGAGGAGCACCGGCTGCGACACGAGCTGCCGGAGCGGTACGCCGCCTCGAGCGCGGATGTCGGGGAGGCGCTTGGCCTCTACCGGCGGCAGGCGGGTCTCATTCGCTGCGGCCAGCCGATGTCCAGGGTCGAAGCCCTGGCCGCGCCGTACCGGGATAAGCGCTGGTACGACGGGGCATTCGGCCGCGAGGCCGGCTGGGATTTCACCGCCCGCAACCTGGAGCTGGACCCGGTGCCGTGGCTGTCGCGCATCCGGTGCCCCGTCCTGTCGCTCTGGGGCGGGCAGGATCTGCGGGTTGACGTCCGCGCGAGCCGGTCGGCCTACGCGGCGGGCCTTGGTCGCCGGCTCACCGCGCAGGTCTTCCCGGGCGCGGATCACGGGCTGCGGGTGTGCGCCGGCGACGAGCACGCCACGTCGCCCGGTGTGCAGACGACGATTGCCGCCTGGTCGGCGCGAGCGGTCGCGGCCTAGCGGTGACCTGCGACCCGCTGCAGCGCCGGGCTGAGATCGCCGCGATCACCGACCGTGAAGCCGGCCAGGCCGAGCCAGCCGGCCATCAGCACCAGCTCGGCCGCGAGCGACGCCGCGATCTGCTCGGGGTCGCGGCCGGCCTCGGCGTAAGCCCCCTGGACCCGCAGGGCATTGGCCTGCCGGTCGGCCTTCAGATCCACCCGACCCACCAGCTCGTCGCCGAGCAGGAACGGAAGCACGTAGTAGCCGTAGACCCGCTTCGGCGCGGGCGTATAGATCTCGATCCGGTACCGCAGCCCGAACACCCGCTCGGTCCGGGGCCGACTCCACACCAGCGAGTCGAACGGCGACAGCAGCGCCCGCGCACCGAGCCGGCGTGGCAGCCGGGCGGCGTGCCACAGGTACGCCGGAGCGCCCCAGCCGGTGACCTCGACGGGCCGCAGCTCCCCCGCGTCGACCAGCTCGGTGACGCGTTGCTTGGTTGTCGCGTGCGGGAGTCTGAAGTAGTCGCGCAGGTCAGGCTCCGTCGCAACGCCCAGTGCCCGCGCCGCGATCCGGACCAGCTCGCGCTGCGCGTCGGCCGGCGCGGGCGTCGGCGCGGCGAGGACGTCCGGCGGCAGCACGCGCTCCGTCAGGTCGTAGACCCGCTCGAAGTTCGGCCGGCCGGCGGTCGACACCCGGCCGGTGTAGAACAGCCACTCCAGCGCCACCTGGCCGTCGTGCCAGTCCCACATGCCGCCGCGCGGGCGATCCCGCTCCACCGCGATCATGCCTGCCCCGATCGGGCCGAGGTCGGCGACCGTGGCCAGCACGTCCTCGACGAACCCGGGCCGGTCCCTAGCGAGCCGGCGTACGGCATCCCACGACTCGACGCCGGCGCGGTGCATCCGCCAGCGCAGCAGCCGATGCGTCGACAGCGGTATCAACGACGCCTCGTGCGCCCAATATTCGACCAGCTCCCGACGGCGTCCGCCCCAGGCCAGCCGATCCAGCAGGTCGCGTGGATACGGCCCGAGTCGCGCGAAAACGGGCAGGTAGTGCGACCTGGACAGCACATTGACCGAGTCAATCTGCAGCACGCCGACTCGCTCGATCACCCGCCGCAGGTGCCGGGAGTCCACCCGGCCGGTCGGCCGCGGATCGGCGAAGCCCTGTGCCGCCAGTGCGATCCGCCGGGCCTGCGCCGCCGAGAACCGTTGTGGTGCGGGCGGACGGCCGGTCACGTCGGCGATGTTGCCAGACGGTACCGACCGAGTCGGGGGATCTGGGTCACCGTCGGGGCCCGCTCGCCCGAGCGGCCGAGGCGCCCCCAGACGGCATCGGCCGAGACGAGGAGGCGGCGGCGCCGACCTATCGAGAGTGCAGATAGCGCACGTTTGACCCCGGAAAATCGTGCGCTATCTGCGCTCTCGACGCAGGGACGGGCCGCCGGGCTCCCGCTGTGGGCGGTCGGACGGCTATCGCGGAACGCAGGCTGGTGCCGCGCGCCCGGCGCCCTCCGCTCGCTGCCCGGACGCCGTTCTCAGGCACACTGGTGGGGTGATCGCAGTTCGTGCCCGCGGCTCCGCCGCTGTATCCCCCCGCGGCTCCGCCGCTGTATCCCCCCGCGGCTCCTCCGCTGTGCTCCTGCTAGATGCTCGTACTGACGCCGCCTCGTGACTGCGCTACTGCAGCGCCTCGGCGAGCAGGTCGGCGGGTGGCTGTATCTGATCGCCGGTGGTCTCGCGTTCGCCGAGGCGGCGATCCTCGTCGGTCTGGTGCTCCCCGGCGAGACGGCATTGCTGGTCGCTGGGTACTACAGCCAGCGAGGCGTGCTCAGCCTGCCGCTGATGATCGTCGTCGCGGTGGTGTGCGCCATTGCCGGTGACTCGGTCGGATATGAATTCGGTCGCTGGTTCGGGCCGCGGCTGCGCAACTCCAGGATCGGTCGCGTCGTCGGCGACGAGCGGTGGGAGAGCGCCGACGCCTTCCTGCAACGGCACGGCGGCAAGGCGGTGCTCTTCGGCCGGGCGATCGCGGTGCTGCGTGCGCTGGTGCCCAGCATGGCCGGGATGTCCCGAATGCGGTACCGCACCTTCCTGCCCTGGAACGCCCTCGGCGGGCTGCTCTGGGGATCGGCGTGCGTGCTTTTGGGCTGGGCATTCGCTGGCGCGCTGGACACGGTCCAGCGCTATCTCACCTGGGGCCCGATCCCGATCGTCGTGGTGCTGATCGCCTTCGTCGTCTTCCGCGCGGTGCGCAAGCGACGCCGGGAGCGGGCAGCCGAGAAGACCGACGACGCCTCGCCGGAGCAATCCACGGTGCAGCCCACCGCAACCGACTCGGGCGCCGGCGGCGGATGACCGTGCGGATCCGGCCGGGGGTGCCGGCCGACGTGCACGCGGTCGCCCGGGTGCGCACGCTGTCCTGGCAGGCGGCGTACGCCGGCATCGTGACGCAGCCCGCCCTGGACGCGATGGATCCCGAGGTGACCGCGGCTCGCTGGGGCGAGCGTGGGTTCGCGCAGGCCGGGCCCACCGTCGACGTGGCCGATGGCGACGCCGGCGAGGTGCTCGGGTTTGTGATGACGGGCGCCTACCGCGCCGAGCAGGACGATCCGATCGAGCCCGCCGGGCCGCCCGGCGCGGGCGAGGTGTGGGCGATCTACGTGCTGCCGGAATGCCTGTCGACCGGTGTCGGCAGGGCGTTGCTGGACTCCGGGCTCGCCCGGCTCGCCGAGCAGCATCTCGACCCGGTGCTGCTGTGGGTGCTGCGCGACAACCGCCGGGCCCGACGGTTCTACCAGCGGGCGGGATTTGCCGCCGACGGCGCGACGCACGAGTACGAGATCGGCGGCGCCGTATTGCCGGAGGTCCGCTACCGGCGCTGACCCGGTCATGACAACCATTCGCCCCGGTCAGCCGGTCCTAGCAGGCGTGGGTGAGCAGCGTGCGTGAGCCTGCGGGCTTTCGTGAGTACGTCGAAGCCAACCAGGCGGCGTTGCGGCGCCGGGCGGTGCTGCTGACCGGCGACCCGGACACCGCCGAGGATCTGGTCCAGACAGCGCTGATGCGGGTCTGGCCGCACTGGAGCGGGATCGATGCGGTCCACGGCCGCGGGGCGTACGTCGCCACCACCATGACCCGCACCTTCCTGTCCTGGCGCGGACGCCGCTGGCACGGTGAGCGGCCGACCGCCGATCTGCCCGAGTCGGAGTCCGCCGCGGACCCGTACGCGGCGGCCGACCTGCGCGACCAGCTC
>JBPCOR010000270.1:0-2824 GCA_051000035.1 Mycobacteriales bacterium
TCGGTCATCGCGGTCGACGGCTCGACCGTGCGGATCGCACCGCGGTCGATCTGCCTGCACGGCGATACTCCCGGCGCGGCGGCGACGGCGGGTCGGGTCCGCCGGGCGCTCGAGGCTGCCGGCGTAGCGGTCCGGGCCTTCCGGTGAGGTCGGCGTGCGATTCGACGTAATGGGGGAGTCGGCCGTGCTGGTCGACTGCGGATCGTTGCCGCTGGCCTTCGGCGTGCGGGACGCGGTCGCCGGCGCCGAGCTGCCCGGCATCCTCGACATCGTCGTCGGCGACGGCAATGTGCTGGTGAGCTTCGATCCACTGGTCGCCAATCTGCAGGTGCTTGTTCCGATCGCTTGGTTGACCCCCCCGGGCGGCGTACGGCGACGGCGGCCGGTGCAGGTGCCGGTTCGCTACGACGGCGAGGACCTCGACGAGGTGGCGTCCCGCGCCGGTCTATCCACTGCGGATGTCCAGGCTGTCCACAGTGGATCCGACTACACCGTCGGCTTCATGGGCTTCTCGCCGGGATTCGCCTACCTGGTCGGCCTTGACGACCGGTTGCGGCTGCCGCGGCGGGACCGGCCGCGGGAGCGGGTGCCGGCCGGGTCCGTTGCCATCGCTCGCGGCTACACCGCGGTTTATCCGCAGCCGACTCCCGGCGGCTGGTGGCTGATCGGCCACACCGATCTGCGGGTATTCGACGCCGGCCGGTCCGGCGCCCCGTCGATCTTCCAGCCCGGCGATCGCGTGCGCTTCGCGCCGCGATGACCGCGCCGGCGATCGAGGTGCGGTCACCCGGGGCGCTGTGCACCGTGCAGGACGGCGGTCGCCGTGGCTGGGCCCACCTCGGCGTACCCCCGGCCGGGCCCGCGGACTGGCTCGGGCACACGCTCGCGAACCGCCTCGTCTGCAACCCCGACGACGCGGCAGCACTGGAATTCACGGCCGTCGGCCCGCGGCTGCGGTTCACCGACGCGGCCGTGATCGCCGTGACCGGCGCCGGTAGGACTCTCGACGGCGCGCCACTGCCGCCCGGCAGGTCCGTCGCCATCCCGCCGGGCGGCCGGACCCTCGCCGTCGGGCGCTGCCGCCCCGGTGTGCGCGGGTATCTCGCCGTGGCAGGCGGTTTCGACGTCGCGGAGACGCTCGGCAGCCGGTCCACCGACACCCTGTCCGGCCTCGGACCGCCGGCCCTGCGCGCTGGTGACCGGCTCGCCGCCTCGCCGGCCGACCCACCGCCGGCACGCCGGCTGATCGACGGCGTACTGCCGCCGCCGGTCCCCGCGCTGCGCGTGGTGGCCGGGCCACACCTCGATCGGTTCGCGGACCCGAGCCAGCTCGACCGCGCCGAATTCACCGTCGCGGCGGCAAGCGACCGGGTCGGTGTACGGCTGGACGGGCCGGTCGTGGGGCGGTCGTCCGAAGCGGACATCCCCACCTGCGGCGTCGTCGACGGTGCGCTGCAGGTCCCCCCGGACGGCCACCCGATCCTGCTGCTCGCCGGGCACGGTGCCACCGGCGGCTACCCGGTGCTCGGTGTGGTGTGCCGCGCCGACCTGCCGGCAGCGGGCCAGCTCGCGCCCGGCGCCCCGGTGCGCTTCGTGACCGTCGGGCGGGCCGAGGCGCTGGCGGCGTACGCCGAGCTGCGCCGCGCCCTGGGGCGTGCCGTGGTGCTTGACCTTGGCTGAGTGCCGGAGCTCGTCCGCGCCATGGCGGCTGACCGGACCTCGAACTCGTGCCGCCGAGGTAGGTGGCGGTGACGGACTCAGATCGGCAACTCAGATCGGCGACTCAGATCGGCGACTCAGATCGGCAACAAGGTGAGGCGCTCGCAGTGCAGGGGCCGAACGACGGAGAAGTCCCGGCGATCCAGCGTCGCGACCTTCGTTTCTCCCAGTCGTTCGCAGCAGGCGATGACCGCGGCGTCGACGAGGCCGAGGTCAAGTGTGTCGTAGGTCGTTTCGAGTTGGGTCGCTCGGCGCAGGTCGGGCTCGTCGAGTTGGTGCAGCCGGTAGGCGCCGCCGGTCACGTCTTCGACGAAGCTCTGCCACGGTTTCGCGCCGTAGAGTTTGTGCAGCCAGTAGTCGACCTCGACGAGCACAGGGGCCGGCACGACGAGGTCCTCGCCGACGTCGTTCACCATGCCCAGGCACCTACCGTGCTCGGGGTCTGCGGCATCCACGAGTGCGACGATCGGTCCGGTGTCGAGCACCAGCGCCACTAGCTGCGTCCCCGGCGTTGCGCGGGTGCGCGTTCGGTTGCCGCGATCTGCGCCGTTGCCGTGCCGTCACCGCGCACGACGCCGAATCGGGGCTTGGAGTTGCGTCGGATGTTGCTCGCCTGCTGCACGACAGCCTCGCGCAGCACTGCCGCCAGCGATACGCCACGGCGCCGTGCCTCGCCCCGCAGAACGGCGAGATCGTCCTCGTCGGCGGCCAGCGTTGTCCGTCGGATAGCCACGCATCTGATGCTAGCACCACAACCGGTTTCCGGACCCGACACGCCGCATCGGCGTCCAAGCCCACATGATCGCGGCGGCACGCGCGGCTCAGCTCGGCGGTACGCCGTGCCGGTCAGCCCGGCGGGCCGGCCCGGTAGTGGTAGCGATGGTGCGTGGTGTAGCCCAGCCGGTCGTAGAGCGCGTTCGCGGCGGCGTTGCCCTCGCGCACCTGCAGGTACGACGTCACGGCGCCGTGCCCGGCGCCCCACCGCGTGAGCGACGCCATCATCCGCAGGGCCAGGCCGCGGCGGCGGTGCGGTGGCGCGACCTCGACCGCCGTCACGCCGAGCCAGCCGTCGTCCACGACCGCCCGCGCCACGGCGATCGTCTCG
>JBPCOR010000302.1:0-3452 GCA_051000035.1 Mycobacteriales bacterium
GCCCCGCCGCGTGCACCCGGTCCGGCGCGAGCAGCACGGCGTCGACCGCGACGCCGCGGGCTGCCAACCGGGCGCCGGCGTAGAGCGCGTCACCCCCGTTGTTGCCGGCACCGGCCAGGACGACGACTCGCCTGCCGTAGCCGCGCCCGAGCAGGCGGAGGCACGCGGCGGCGAGCCCGGCGGCGGCCCGCTGCATGAGCGCACCGTCCGGCACGGTCGCCATCAACTCCTGCTCGGCCGCGCGGACGTCGCGGACCGGCCACGCGCCGACGGGTTGCGTGCTCACGACGTCGATCCCACCACGCCCGCCCGACCGGTTCCGGTGCGCCTCACGCGACAACACTCGCGATCGCCTCCCGCGAGGGATCGGCTAGACCGCGCCGATCGTGCGGAACACGCCGACGACCCGCCGAGATCGCTGTCCACCTGCGCACGATCGGCGCGGCGCGACCTGTCAACCGTCACCTTCGGCGACCATGTCACCCGTCACCTTCGGCGACGACGACAGCGCTGGCGATCCCGCCGTCGTGCGACATCGACACATGCCAGCGCCGCACCCCCAGCGCCGCCGCGCGGTCGGCGACGGTCCCGGCCACCCGCAGTCGGGGCTGACCCGCGGCGGTGACCACCACCTCCGCGTCGGTCCACCGCAGATCGCCCGGTGCGCCGAGGGCCTTCGCCAGCGCCTCTTTCGCGGCGAACCGGCCGGCGAGTGACTCCGGCGAGCGGGCCTCGCCGTGTGCCGTTCGGCGTTCGGCCGCGGTGAAGATCCGATCGGCGAGGCCGGGCGTCCGCGTCAGCGACGCGGCGAAGCGCTGCACCGGTACGACGTCGATGCCAACGCCGATGATCACCGGCCCGCCGGGCGGCCGCCGGTGACGCCGTCCGGCCGACTCACTCCACCGTCACCGACTTGGCGAGGTTGCGCGGCTTGTCCACGTCGTAGCCGCGGGCCTGCGCGATCTCCGCGGCGAGCACCTGCATCGGGATCGTGGTAACCAGCGGTGCGTAGAGCGTCGGCATCCGCGGCACCTCGATGACGTCGTCGGCGAGCGCGCGCATCGCCGCGTCACCCTCGGCCGCGATCACGATCGTGTGGGCACCGCGGGCGCGCACCTCGGCGAGGTTGGAAGCCACCTTGTCGTGCAGGGGGCCGCGCCCCCCGGGCGGCGGAGCGACCACGACGACCGGCATCCCCTTGTCTATCAAGGCGATTGGGCCGTGCTTGAGCTCACCGGCCTGAAAACCCTCGGCGTGCATGTAGGACAGTTCCTTTCGCTTCAGCGCCCCCTCGAGCGCGACCGGATAGCCGACATGCCGGCCGAGGAAGAGCACGGTCTTGGCGTCGGCGATCGATCGGCCGATCCGCCTGGCTGTGTCCATTGTAGACAATGTCTGCTCGATGAGCCCGGGAACGCCTTCCAGATAGGCGAATTCGCGGGCCACCTCGTCGTCGTACTTCTTGCCCTGTACCTGGGCGAGGGCGAGCCCGACGAGGTAGGAGGCCGCGACCTGGGTGAGGAAGCCCTTCGTCGACGCGACGGCCACCTCGGGGCCGGCGCGGGTGTAGAGCACGGCGTCGGACGCGCGCGGGATCTGCGCGCCGTTGGTGTTGCAGATCGACAGCACCCGGGCGTGCTGGTCGCGGGCGTGCCGCACAGCCTCCAGCGTGTCGGCCGTCTCCCCGGACTGCGACACGGCGACGACGAGGGTGTCGCGGTCGAGCACCGGGTCGCGGTAGCGGAATTCGGACGCGATCTCGACCTCGACGGGCAGGCGGGTCCAGTGCTCGATCGCGTACTTCGCGATCAGCCCGGAGTGGTACGCCGACCCGCAGGCCACCACGAACACCTTGTCGATGTCGCGCAGCGCCTGATCGTCGAGCCGTTCCTCGTCCAGCACGATGCGGCCGTCGATGAAGTGGTCGCGCAAGGTATCGGCGACCGCCGCCGGCTGCTCGGCGATCTCCTTGAGCATGAAGAAGTCGTGGCCGGTCTTCTCCGCCGCGGCAAGGTCCCAGTCGACGTGGAAGGCCCGGCCCGGCCGCGGCGTGCCGTCGAAACCGGTGATGGTCGCTCCATCGGCGTGTATCTCGACGACCTCGTCCTGGCCGAGTTCGACCGCGTCGCGGGTGTGCGCGATGAAGGCGGCGACGTCGCTGGCGAGGAACATCTCCTCCGCGCCCGCGCCGATCACCAACGGCGAGTTGCGCCGGGCACCGACGACGACGTCGGGCTCGTCCCGGTCGACGACGACGAGGGTGAAGGCTCCGGAGAGGCGCCCGCAGACCGAGCGCATCGCCGTGGCCAGCCCTATCGCGGCGCCGGCCAACTCCTCCTCCAGCAGGTGCGCGACGACCTCGGTGTCGGTCTCGCTGGTGAACCCGTGTCCGGCCGTCTCCAGCCGCTCGCGCAGCCTCGCGTGGTTTTCGATGATCCCGTTGTGGATCACGGCGATGCGGCCGGTGCAGTCCAGGTGCGGATGGGCGTTGCGGTCAACCGGTCCGCCGTGGGTCGCCCACCGGGTATGGCCGAGACCGGTGCTGCCGGTGATCGGATCGGCCTCGGCCAGCTCCTTCTCCAGATTCGCCAGCGGACCCGCCTTGCGTACGGCCCGCAACCCGGTGCCCCGGTCCACGATCGCGACCCCGGCCGAGTCATAGCCGCGGTACTCCAGCCGGCGCAACCCTTCGACCACGACCTCGACGGCGGATCGGCCTCCGACGTACCCCACGATGCCGCACATAGCTTCAGAGGCTAACCGCTTCGCCATCGGACCCACCGTGACTCGGCCGGATTCGCTCGCGGGCATACGCCTCGCCCCTCGCCAGCGAGAGTTCGCATAACGCACGTTTCGCGCCGGTCAACCTGCGTTGTCCGCACTCTCGGCGAGGGCACGGGCCCGAATGCCCTACGTCGTTCCCACGACATTTCCCCTACGTCGTTGCCACGACATTGCCCCTACGCCGTCGCTACCACGGAGGCAAGCCGCTCGGCGATCTCGCGGGCCCGGTCGTCGGTCGGCGCCTCCACCATCACCCGGACGAGCTGCTCGGTGCCGGAGGCCCGCAACAGCACCCGGCCGTCGTCGCCGAGCTCCGCCTGCGCCGCCTCGACCGCCAGCCGCAGGACGGCGGCCCGCGCGGTCGCCGCCCGGTCAGTGACCGCGACGTTGATGAGCACCTGTGGCAGCCGGCGTACGACGCTCGCGAGCTCGGCGAGCGACCGGCCGGTCCCGGCGACCCGGGACAGCAGCTGCAGGGCGGTGAGGATGCCGTCGCCGGTGGTGGCGTGGTCGGCGAAGATCACGTGCCCGCTCTGCTCCCCGCCGAGGGACAGCGAGCCCGCCCGCAGCGCCTCCAGCACATACCGGTCGCCGACGGGCGTCGCCACCACGGCTATGCCGTGATCGCGCATGGCGTGGTGGAAGCCGAGGTTGCTCATCACGGTGGC
>JBPCOR010000318.1:0-13889 GCA_051000035.1 Mycobacteriales bacterium
AGCGGGTGGAGAAGTTGCTGCGTAGGGGCATTCGCACCATCGCCGAGTCGACCGGCAGCTGGCCGCTCGGCGGCTCTTTCACCGCGGCCGTCCTCGCCCCCTCCGTCGCGCCGCCGTGGCCGTGGAACCGACGCAGCGCCGGGACCAGCCTGGTCGAGCACATCGATGGAATGCCCGAGGACGACGATCTGAACTATTCCCTGCTCGCACTGGCATTGCTCGAGTCCCACGGCGCCGCCGTGTGCACCGAGGACGTCGCTGCGGCGTGGCTCGACCAGCTGCCCGCCGGGCGGGTATTCACGGCCGAACGCGCGGTGTATCGCAACCTGCTCGACGGCGTCGATCCGCAGGATGCGGCGTACGTGCGAAATCCCTTCCGGGAATGGATCGGCGCCCTGATCCGCACGGATGTGTACGGCTGGGCGCATCCCGGCGATTCGGGGTCGGCGGCCCGGATCGCCTATGCCGACGCCACCTTGAGCCACTATCGCGATGGCGTCTACGGCGCGATGTTCGTCGCCGCGATGACCGCTGCCGCGCTGGTCGGCGACGATCCGCGAGCCGCCGTGTGCGCCGGGCTCGCCGTCGTGCCCGAGCCCAGCCGGCTCGCCGGGGCGGTCCGAGCCGGGGTGGCGCTGGCGGACCGCGGCGCATCGACCGAGGACGCGCTGGACTCGCTGCACGCGACGTACGGCTCCCTGCACTGGGTGCACGTGGTCAACAACGCGGCCGTGATCTCCTACGCCGTCGCCGCGTCACCGAGGCTGGGCGGCTTCGGCGCGACGGTCGGTGCGGCCGTTGCCGCCGGTTGGGACACCGATTCCGCCGCGGCGACCGTCGGCGGCGTCTACGGTGCGATTCACGGCCGCGCGCATATCCCGGCAACCTTCGTCGAACCGCTGCACAATCGCCTCGCGACGTCGTTGCCCGGTTTCGACGGCATCGGCTTCGACACACTCGCCCGCCGCACCCTCGCCGTCTCGCGGCAGCTCCGCGCGGTGCCGAGGTGAGCCGCCCGTTGCCATTCGACGTTGTGGTCGTCGGGAGCGCGAACGCCGACCTGATCGTTACGGTGCACCGGATTCCCCGACCCGGCGAGACGCTGATGGCCAGCGCGGACGCGACCCGGTCGCCCGGCGGCAAGGGCCTCAACCAGGCGGTCGCTGCCGGCCGGGAGGGCGCCCGCACCAGGTTCGTCGGAGCCGTGGCCGCGGACGACGCGGGTGACCTGCTGCGCGCCACCCCGCGGGAGTCCACTGTGGACGTGTCACGGCTGCGCCGCGTCGAGGCACCCACCGGACTCGCTGTGATCACCGTCGATGCCGACGGCGAGAACTGCATCGTGGTCGTACCCGGAGCAAACGCCACCCTGTACGCCCTGACGGCCAAACGAGTCGGCGGTGTCCGGCGCGCGCGTGCTGCTCGGGCAGCTCGAGGCGCCGGTGCATGCGTTCGCCGCTGCGGCCCGGATCGTCCGGGACACCGGCGGCCTGTCGGTCCTGAACGCAGCTCCGGCGGCAGAGCTGCCGGCGGACGTGTGGGCGGTCGTCGATCTGCTGATCGTCAACGAGCACGAGGCGGCGGATCTCGCGGCCAGCGGTGCGGATCTGCTCGACCTGGTGCCGGCGGTGCTGACGACGCTGGGCGCGCGGGGCTCGCGTTACGTCGCGCGCGGTCGGCCCGAGCTACGCGTCCCCGCGACTCCGGCGCGAGCCGTCGACACGACCGGCGCGGGGGACACCTACTGCTGGGTGCTCGTCGCCGCGATCGCCGGCGGTCTGCCGATGCAGCAGGCGATGCGGCGGGCCGGCGCCGCAGCAGCGCTCGCGGTCGAGACCGCCGGCGCCGTACCGTCGATCCCGGTGCGGGAGGCCATCGAGCGCCGGCTCGCGGCAGCCGCGGCCGGGCAGGCGCCCTGAGATGTCAATGCTCGCCGACCTTGCCCGAGACCTGTCCGGACCGCGCCCGACCGACCAGCCGACGCCGGTGCCGCTCGACGACACCGCCGATCTGCGCTTACTCGACGGCGCGAAGATACTGGCTGCGCCGCCGGATCCGCAGCACTGGCCGGCCTCGCGGGCGGCGCCGTCGCCGAGGCCGGAGCGGGTCGCCGTCGGCCGGCCGTGTGGAACTGGACCGACAGCGAGCGCACCGACGGCGTCACCCGATACGCCCTGCTCAAGGGCGGAAGTCACTACAGCGCAACCGGATCCCATTGGTACGTCGAGGGTGGCGAGCAGCCGCCGGACTGGGAGTTGAAGTTGGTGCTGCCCGGCGGGGGTCTGCAGCGCTCGGAGGTCATCGGCTTCCGGTGCGCCGTCGACCTGGATCAGCCATGACGACGGAGCGGACCGCGCCGTTGGCCGGCGTGCGGGTGGTGGAGGCGGCGACGCTGTTCGCCGGCCCGCTCGCGGCCACCCATCTCGGCGATTTCGGCGCCGAGATCGTGAAGCTCGAGCACCCGACGAAGCCCGACGCCGCCCGCGGACACGGCGCGAGCAAGGACGGCATCGGCCTGTGCTGGAAGACGATCGGCCGCAACAAGCAGATGGTGAGCCTCGACCTGTCGGCCGCGGGCGGCCGTGCCGTCATGCTCGATCTGCTCGAGTCGGCCGACGTGCTGGTGGAGAACTTCCGGCCCGGCACATTGGAGCGCTGGGGCCTCGCGCCGGCGGACCCGCAGCGATGCAACCCTCGCCTGATCGTCGCCCGGGTCACCGCGTTCGGCCAGTACGGTCCCTACGCGCACCGCCCCGGATTCGGCTCACTCGCCGAGGCGATGAGCGGATTCGTCGCTGTGACAGGCGAACCCGGCGGTCCGCCGACACTCCCACCGTTCGGCCTCGCCGACGGCATCGCGGCGCTCGGCACGGCGTTCGCGATCATGACCGCCCTGCACGAGCGGGACCGCACCGGCGCCGGATCAATCGTCGACCTCGCCATCATCGAGCCGATCCTGGCGATGCTCGGTGGCCAGATCACGGCGTACGACCAGCTCGGTCTTGTGCAACCGCGGACCGGCAATCGATCGGCCAACAACGCCCCGCGCGACGGCTATCGGACCCACGACGGTGTCTGGCTGGCGGTGTCGACGAGCTCGCAGAGCGTCGCCGAGCGGGTGCTCCGCCTGGTCGAGCGCGCAGACGTCGTCGAGCGGCCGTGGTTCGGCACCGGCAGGGAACGCGCCGAGCACGCCGACGAGCTGGATTCCGCTGTCGGGCAGTGGATCGCGGCACGCGACGCAGCGGACGTCACGGCCGCCTTCGAGTCGGTGCAGGCCGCCGTCGCCCCGGTCTATGACGTGCGGGGCATCGTCGCCGATCCGCAGTACGACGCCCTGCAGACGATCACCACGGTGCGGGATTCCGATTTCGGTCCGCTGCGCATGCAGAACGTGCTCTTCCGGATGACCCCGAACGGCGGGAAGATCCGCTGGACCGGCCGCGCGCACGGCACCGACACCGACGCGGTGCTCCGCGAGATCGGCCGCACCGATGAGCAGATCGGCGAGCTGCGTCGGACCGGCGTGATCTGATGCGATCGATCCCGCTGTGCTGGCTCTACGTTCCGGGCGACCGGCCGGATCGCTTCGGCAAGGCCGTCGACTCCGGCGCCGACCGGGTGGTCCTCGATCTGCAGGACGCCGTCGCACCGGAGCACAAGGCCGCGGCCCGGCGCAATGTCGCGGCATTCCTGGCGGTTGCCGACACCCGGTTCGCCGAGGTCCGGATAAACTCCCTCGGTACGCCCTGGGGTGCGGACGACCTGCGTGCACTGCCCGATTCACCTGCGCCGTCGGCCATCCGGCTGCCCAAGACCGAATCGGCTGCCGACGTCGATGCGCTCGCCGCCTGGGCGCCGCGGGGTCACGTGTCGGCGTTGGTCGAGACCGCCCTCGGCGTCGAGCGTGCCTTCGACATCGCTCGACATCCCCAGGTCGCGGCGATCGGGCTGGGTGAGGCGGATCTGCGCAGCGACCTCGGCGTCGCCGAGGACGGGCTCGGCTGGGCGCGGTCGCGCATCGTGATCGCCGCCCGCGCTGCCGGTCTCAGCTCGCCGGCGATGTCGGTGTACCCGGATGTACGCGACCTGGACGGGCTGGCGCGATCGTGTCGATCCGGCCGCCGGTTGGGTTTCGTCGGCCGCGCGGCGATCCACCCCGCCCAGCTGCCGGTCATCGAGGCGGCGTTCCGGCCGAGTGACGCGGACATCGCCGACGCCCGTCGCGTTCTGGACGCCATCGCCGAGGCGGCGGAGCACGACCGCGGCGTGCTCACGCTGCCGGACGGGCGGATGCTCGACCGGGCCATGATCCGCGCCGCCGAGCGGACCGTCACGCTCGCAGATGAGGGACACTGTAGGGATGCCTGACGACGTTTCGAGCCTGCTCGCAGCCAAGGAGACCGAATTGGAGGGCGAGCTCGCCGCCCTCAGCGTGCCGGTCGAGACCGGCACGATCTCCTTCGGCAAGCGGATAGGTGACGGCACCGCCTCGGCGATCGATCGCCTCTCGCGGGTCGGCACCCACCAGCAGATCCAGGTGACCCTGACCGACGTACGCCGGGCCCGGGCGAAGCTGGCCGAGGGGACCTACGGCAGCTGCGACAGCTGCGGCCAGCCGATCGCGCTGGCCCGCCTCGACGCGCTGCCGTGGTCATCGCAGTGCGTGCGATGCGCGGGGAAGGCCCGCCAGCACCGGGGCTGACCGCTACCCCGCGACACCGGCGAGCAGCCGGCCGAGCACCGCCGGGTAAGGGTAATCAAGGACGCGAGGTGAATCAGTGACCCGGGGGCGCCGCCCAGCCTTCGAGCGTGGCGGGTCTCCAGTGCTCGCCCACGGTCGGGGAATCGTCCCGCCACGAACCGAGCTCGGGCTGCGGGAACTTCGCGTGCCTGTGCTTGAGCCAGATGCCGTAGGAATTGCCTTCCTGCAGGTGCTTGATGAGCACCTTGCGGGCGAACTCGTCCTCGCGGCCGGCGGGAATGTCGAAATGAATCTTCAGGAACGCGTTGGTGTAGCGGTCGAAGACGGCGGGCATGCCATCCTCCGCCATCAGGGTGATGTCCTCGAGCCAGTTGATGTCCTCGCCCGGGGTGGCCGCAACGAGGTCGACGTCCTCGACCAGCGAGCGGTCGAACTGGTAGGGGAAGGTCCGCCCCGTCAGCTCCTCGGTGTCGATGCCAGCGCGGGTGCTGAGCTTGCGTTTGCTGCTGTCGAATTCCGCGGCCATGCCCATCACCCCTTGGCGCCGTCGTTGGCAACGTGCTTCTCGACCAGTGCCTTGATCTCGGCCAACGTGCGCTCCTCGGTGACCCCGGGGATGTAGGTCGTCCCGGCGAGCGGAACCTTGGCCATCGCGGCGGCCTCGGTCGTGAGCGCGCACAGGTCCTCCGGCTCGAGGGAGTGCACGTCGGTCTTGCCGCAGGCGCGGGCAAGCATCTGCAGCTCCAGTGTCATGGTGTGCAGGAAGTTGTAGACGCGTTCGGCGGCCTCGTCGACCTTGAGGCGCTTGCGCAGCTCGGGATCCTGCGTGGTGATGCCGACCGGGCACCGGCCGGTGTGGCAGTGGTAACACTTGCCCGCCGGCACGCCGACGGTGCCCTCGTAGTCGGTGACGCCGGGGATCTCCTTGTTGCAGTTCAGCGCCATCAAAGACGAGTGGCCGATGGCGACCGCCTTGGCACCGAGCGCGATTGCCTTCGCCACGTCCGCGCCGTTGCGGATCCCGCCGGCCACGACCAGGTCGACGTCGTCGGCGAGACCGATGTCCTCCAACGCCCGGCGTGCCTCCGGAATGGCCGCCATCAGCGGGATGCCGGTCTCCTCGGCCGCGATGTGCGGCCCGGCACCGGTGCCGCCCTCGGCGCCGTCGAGGTAGATGATGTCCGGCCCGCACTTCGCCGCCATCCGGACGTCGTCGTAGACCCGCGCGGCGCCGAGCTTGAGCTGGATGGGCACCCGGTAGTCGGTGGCCTCCCGGATCTCCTGGATCTTCAGCGACAGGTCGTCGGGCCCGAGCCAGTCCGGGTGCCGGGCCGGGCTGCGCTGATCGATGCCGGCGGGCAACGACCGCATCTCGGCCACCTGCTCGGTCACCTTCTGCCCCATCAGGTGCCCGCCGAGGCCGACCTTGCAGCCCTGACCGATGAAGAATTCGACCCCGTCGGCCAGCATCAGGTGGTGCGGATTGAAGCCGTACCGGCTCTGGATCACCTGGTAGTACCAGCGCGTCGACAGGTCACGCTCGGGCGGGATCATGCCGCCCTCGCCGGAGCACGTCGCCGACCCCGCCATCGAGGCGCCCTTCGCCAGCGCCATCTTCGCCTCGAGCGACAGCGCACCGAAGCTCATGCCGGTGATGTAGATCGGGATGTCGAGCACCATCGGATTCTTGGCGAACCGAGCGCCGAGGACCGTCTTGGTCTCGCACTTCTCCCGATAGCCCTCGATGACGAACCGCGTCAGCGTGCCGGGCAGGAACATCAGCTGATCCCAGTGCGGCATCGGCTTGAACATCGAGAAATCGTGCATGCAGTAACGGGCCAGCTCGGACTTGATGTGGATGTCGTTCATCACCTCGGGAGTGAAGATGTTGCTGTGCCCGAGGACTGATTTCGAGGAGTTGTCGGCTTCGGTCGGCATATGAGCGGCCCCTGAGGTAGATGACGGTGACCTAGAGCACGAGCTTGCGCTCGTTGGGTTCGAGGTTGTCGTAGTTCCACAGCTTCTTGCCGCACACGTACTTGCGGAAGGAGTCGGGCCGGTCGAGTGCATAGATGCCGAATTTGCGGTCCAGGAATTCGGTGTCGGCGCCGGTCATCTCACCCTCGATGCAGTCGACCCCGAGCGAGGCCACCGTGCCGCCGACGTAGATCGTGCCGTCATACATCGAGTCGCCCATGCCATTGCCCACGTCGCCGCAGATGACCTGCCGGCCGCGCTGCATCATGAAGCCCGTCATGAAACCGGCGTTGCCGCCGACCATGATCGTGCCGCCCTTCTGGTCGATGCCGGTGCGCGCGCCGACGTCACCGCGGACCACGAGGTCACCGCCACGCAGCCCGGCACCGGTGAGCGAGCCGGCATTCTTGTCGATCACGACGACGCCGGACATCATGTTCTCCGACACCGACCACCCGACCCGCCCGGTGATGTGGATCTCCGGCCCGTCGGCGAGTCCGCAGCCGAAATAGCCCAGGCTGCCCTCGATCGTCAGGTGGCAGCGGGCCAGCAGCCCGACCGCGATGGAGTGTTTCGCGCCGGGATTCTGCAGTACGACGTCGCGGATGCCCTCGGTGTAGATCAGCCGGCGCAGCTCCAGATTGACCTGCCTGGTCGAGAGTTTCTCCGCGTCGACCGTCGCCTGCCCGCCCTCCACCCGGGCCGTGCCGGGTGCCTCGACGTCCGGGTCGGCGAGGCCGCGGGCGTCATACGTCGTGGCCCGGCGGGCGCCGCCGGACTGCCCCGAGGTCATCGCGTCCACACGAGCACCTCCTTTTCGTACGGGTCACGGGTGTCGATCTCGTGACCGACGATCGCGCGGATCGCGACCTCCTCGGACGCGAGGGCGACCATGTCGTCGGCCTCGTAGAGCACCAGGGGCTTGGCGGCCATCTCGTCCTTGGCGACGCCGAGGCTGTCCTTGGTCACGACGAGATAGGTGAACACCCCGTCGAAATCCTGCAGGCTCTGCTTCATCGCCGTTTCCAGGTCCAGGCCGTCGGCCATCTGTTCGGCGATGTAGACCGCGATGATCTCCGAATCGCACTCGGACTGGAACCGGTGGCCCGAGCGCTCCAGCCGGCGCCGCCACATGTGATAGTTCGTCAGCTGTCCATTGTGGACGACCGCCACGTCGGAGAATGGATATGCCCAGTAGGGGTGCGCCCCGGAGATGTCGACATCGGACTCCGTCGCCATCCGCACGTGACCGATCGCGTGCGTGCCATGGAAGTCGGCGAGCTTGTACTGCGTCGCCACCTCGTTCGCGTCACCCAGGTCCTTGACGATCTCCAGTGACCTGCCCAGTGAGAGCACCTCGCATCCTGGCACGTCCTCGACGTAGTCGGCGAGCGCCTTCAGATCGCCGTCGTAGCGGAAGGTCGCCCGGTAGGCATAGTCCGCGGCGCCGGACATCCGGTCGACCGAGGCGCCGATCTTCGCGAGCCTGGATTCGACCTCGTGCCGGTTCCGCTCCATGCGTTCGGTGAATTCCAGGCCACGCTTGTCGTTGGGGTCGCCCAGCTTGAAGCGCATGATGAGCAGCTCCGACGGCGGGCCGTAGAGCGCGAAGCCGGTCGAGTCCGGGCCCCGGTGTTTCATCGAGTCGAGCATCCGGGTCAGCTCGGCCCCGACCGCGCCGGGCCCGTCGCGGTGAATGATTCCTGCGATTCCACACATATCGTCGTCTCCCTGCTACCGATTCCCGTTCCGCGCCTACGGCAGGATGTCGAGGTACTCCTTGACGTCCCACTCGGTGACGGCGGCACAGAATCGCTCCCACTCGTCGGTCTTGTAGTGCTTGAATACCCGGTACATGTCGCCGGGCATGGCGCCGCGGACCACCTCGTCACGGTCGAGCGCGATCAGGGCATCGCCGAGCGTCATCGGAATCCTCGAGACATCCTTGCCGCTCGCCATCGCGTCGTAGATGTTGCGTTCCTCCGGCGGCCCCGGGTCGAGCTTGCGCCTGATGCCGTCGCTCATCGCCTCGATGAGCCCGGCGAAGGACAGGTAGGGATTCACGGCCGAGTCGACCGACCGGTATTCGAACCGGCCGGGCGCGCTGACGCGCAATGCGGTGGTGCGGTTCTGAAATCCCCAGTCGCGAAAGAGCGGCGCCCAGAATCCGGTGTCCCACAGGCGGCGATAGGAATTGACGGTCGGCGAGGTGATGCAGGTCAGCGCTTCGAGGTGTTCGAGCATCCCGCCGATCGCGTGCAGGCCCAGCTCACTGGGCATCCGCACGTCGTCGCCCTCGGGCATGAACGTGTTGTCATCGCCCCGCCAGAGCGAGATGTTGTGGTGACATCCGTTGGCCGACACGCCCATGAACGGCTTGGGCATGAAGCAGGGGAAGGCCCCGAGCTCGCGCCCGACCTGGCGGCAGATCTGCCGGTACGTCGTCAGGTGGTCTGCCGTCTGCTCGGCCGGCCCGAAGGCGAAGTTGAGCTCCAGCTGCCCGGGTGCGTCCTCGTGGTCACCCTGGATCATGTCCAGTCCCATGGCGACGCTGTATTCGTTGACCCGGTGGATCAGCTGCTGCAGCTCGGAGAACTGGTCGATGTGATAGCAGTACGGCTTCGTCATGCCCTCGACCGACGGTGTGCCGTCGGGGTTGAGTTTCAGCCACATCATCTCCGGCTCGGTGCCGACCCGCATGTGCAGCCCGGTCTCGGCCTGGAACCGCTGGTGGATGCGCCGCAGATTGCCGCGGCAGTCTGACGTCAGGTACGCCCCACCGTCCTCGGCCTCCTCGCGCCCACGGAACAGCGTGCAGAAGACCCGCGCGGTCTTGGGGTCCCACGGCAGCGGCATGAACGTCTCGACGTCCGGGAGGCCGACCAGCTCACCGGCCTCCGCGCCGTATCCGATGTAGTCGCCGTGGCGGTCGGTAAAGAGATTCGCGGTCGCGCCGTAGACCAGCTGGAAGCCATCGCGGGCGAACTTCTCCCAGTGCTTGGCCGGCGCCCCCTTGCCGACGATCCGGCCGGTCACCGACACGAACTGGAAGTAGATGTATGTCACGCCGGACTCATCGATCGCACGGCGCACGCGCTGGACGGCCTCGGCCCTACCGTCGGCCCCGACGAAGCGCTCCAGATCGGTGCTCAACGGCCCTCCTCGGCTCGTGGGTGTCCACCCGGATTACCGAAACGCGCTCGCCGACCGGCCAGCCGATCCACGCACAGTAAACTCGGTCTACTCACAGGAGACAACACCTCCCGACCAAACCCCCCCGGAGTCGACACCGGTTACGCTGCTGCGACGGGCCGGCGCTCCGCGTCGTCACGCGCATCGTTGCGGTGCAAGGGGGTCCCTGGTGGCAAGTCGTCAGCGTACGGCCGGCGCGCCCGCCGCGTCGCCGCCGCGACGGCAGACACCGATGGCGACAACCTCGACGACCCGCACGGCAGTGCCGCAGCGGGCGAGCCGATCGCGGCCGGCCCGCAAGGCCGCGACGCCCGCGCCCGCCGGCGACCTGGAGGCCGCCCTCGGGGCGACCATCGCCGACCGGGTGCGCACCTTCCGCCGCCAACTGTCCTGGACCGTGGGCGAGCTCGCGACCCGTAGCGGGCTGTCGAAGGGGATGCTGTCGAAGATCGAGAACGCACAGGCATCACCCAGCCTGTCGACGCTCGCCCGGCTCTCCGAGGCACTGTCGGTGCCGGTGACGGCCTTCTTCCGCGGCCTGGACGAGGAGCAGGACGTCCTGTTCGTCAAGGCCGGGAGCGGGCTGGAGATCCGGCACAAGGAGGCGCAGCGCGGCCGGCACTACCAGATGCTCGGCCGGATGCGCTCGCCGTACGACCATTTCGAGCCGATGCTCACGACCGTCACCGAGCGGGCGGATTCCTTTCCATTATATCAGCACGCCGGGACCGAGCTGATCTTCATGCTCGAGGGCAGCATGGAGTACGGCTACGGCGCGAGCCGCTATCTGCTCGAGCCGGGGGACTCGCTGCAGTTCGTCGGCGAGGTGACGCACGGCCCGGCAGCGATCCTCGACCTGCCGGTCCGCTTCCTCGCGATCAAAGCCACCGGGGGTGGGTGACCTCGACCGCGGCGGCGTTCGCTGCGGCGTCCCGGCCCCCGGATCGCTTTCGTCGTCGGCAAGGTGGCAGCGTGGCAGGATGGAAGCCTCGCGCGGAGCCTCGGAGGCTGGCACCACGCAGGTGGCAACGCGGCGCCGACGACGACCGCACGACCGCCAAGCGCGGCTCCGGTGGCACGAGTCACCCGCCGGAGTTCACTGCCGGTGGACGCGGTTTCCTCCGGGTTGTAGGCTCGCCGCGATCTCTAGGTTTCCGTCCTACTCGTCCGAGGAGATGCCGCGTGGGTCGTCCGCACCGCCCGTCCGGGCAACGGGCGCGAGAGGGTCACCCGATCGGGAAGTACTCGGCCGCCAATATCGTGCGCCAGGGACTGACCCACGCACCGTGGGCGCCGGCCTGGCGCAGCCACGACCTGAAGCCCAGCTACGACGTCGTCATCATCGGCGGCGGCGTGCACGGTCTCGCCGCGGCGTACTACCTCGCCAGCAACCACGGCATCACCGACGTCGCCGTACTCGACAAGAGCTACATCGGCGCGGGCGGCTCGGGGCGCAACACGGCGATCCTGCGGTCGAATTACCTCACGCCCGAGGGCGTCCGCTTCTACGACAGGTCAATGGACCTCTACCGCAACCTCGCGGCGGACCTGAATTTCAACGTCATGTTCGCCAAGCGTGGTCACCTCACCCTCGCCCACAACGACGGGTCGGTCCGCACCATGCGCTGGCGCGCCGAGGTCAACAAGCTGCAGGGCGTCGACTCCGAGGTCATCGGCCCGGCGGAGATCAAGCTGCTGGTGCCCTACCTGGACACCAGCAGCGCCGCCCGGTACCCGGTCCTCGGGGCGCTCTACCACCCGCCGGGCGGGATCATCCGGCACGACGCGGTCATGTGGGGTTACGCCCGGGGCGCCGGCAACCGCGGCATCCACATTCACCAGGGTGTCGAGGTGCAGGGCATCGACGTCACCGGCCGGGGCGAATCGGGTCGCCGAGTGAGCGGGGTGCGGACCAACCTCGGCCCCATCTCGGCCGGCGTGGTCGTCAACTGCACCGCCGGCTGGTCGTCGCTGATCTCCGACATGGCCGGCGTGCGGATGCCCGTCGAGACCTTCCCGCTGCAGGCGGCGGTGACCGAGCCGGTCCGGCCGTTCCTCGACGCCGTGGTCGTCTCCGGCAGCCTGCACGTCTACGTCAGTCAGACCGACCGTGGCGAGCTGGTGTTCGGTGCGAGCGTCGACCCGTTCGGCTCCTACTCCATGCGCGGCTCGCTGGAATTCATCGAGGGTCTGGCCGGGCACGTGCTCGAGCTGATGCCGTCACTCGCCAAGCTGCGACTGCTGCGCCAGTGGGCCGGGCTGTGCGACATGACGCCGGACTTCTCCCCGATCATGGGCGTCACGCCGGTCGACGGATTCCTCGTCGACGTCGGCTGGGGCACCTATGGATTCAAGGCCGGCCCGGTCTCCGGCGAGGCGATGGCGCAGCTCATCGCCACCGGCAAGACCCCGGAGATCATCGCGTCGTTCGATCTCGATCGCTTCGCGGACGATCGGCTCATGGGCGAGAAGGGGGCGGCCTCCGTTGGCCACTGACGACACCCGAACCGGCCCGGATTGCCAGCGGTCACGCGGATGATGCTGCTGCCCTGCCCGTGGTGCGGGCCCCGTAATGTCACTGAATTCGCCTACCGCGGCGAGAGCACCGCCCGCCCCGATCCCAATTCCGCGGACAAGCCGGCGTGGCGCGACTACCTGTACTTCCGGTCCAACCGGGCCGGCTGGGAGCGCGAGGGCTGGTATCACCGCGCCGGGTGCCGGCAGTTCTTCTCCATCGAGCGCAACCGCACCACCAACCAGACCCGAGCCATCAGCCCCGCCCACGGCGCCGGCGATGCGGCGCACACCGCCCACGGCGCCGGCGATGCGGCGCACACCGGAGACCGGACGTGAGCCGCGCGCATCGGTCGATGCGGCTGCCGCGGCAGCCCGGCGAGGTCATCGACCGGTCCGCGCCCCTGCCGTTCCGGTGGAACGGCAAACCGGACATCGGGTACGCCGGCAGAACGATCCTCTCCGCGCTCGCCGCCGGCGGGGAGCGGGTGTTCTCCCGCAGCTTCAAGTACCACCGGCCGCGCGGGACCCTCACGGCGGCGTTCCACGATCCGGGCTGCACCGTTCAGGTCGGCGACGAGCCCAATGTGCGCGCGTCGCACCGGCGGCTCGCGGCCGGGATGGACGTGCGTGCCGAGAACGCCTGGCCGTCGCTGAAGTACGACGTCAAGGCGGCGAATCAGCTCGTCGGCCGGTTCCTCGGCCCGGGCTTCTATTACAAGACGTTCATCTCCCCGCAGAAGCTGTGGCCGGCGTACGAGGCGGTGCTGCGCCGGTTCTCCTCCGGCGGAACGATGTCCGCCGACAGCCCGCACGGCGACTACGACAAGCGCTACGTCCACGTCGACGTCCTGGTCGCGGGCGGCGGGCCGGCCGGGATGGCCGCGGCGCTGGGCGCGGCAGAGGCCGGCGCGTCGGTGCTGCTGGTGGAGGAGGAGTACGACCTCGGCGGGCACCTGCGCTATGGCAGCGAGTCCGACCGGGCAGCGCTCGGCGACCTGCGCGGGCGAGTGGCCGGGACCGATGCGATCGAGGCGCTGACCGACTCGGTGGCCATCGGCCGCTACGACGACAACTGGGTCGCCGTCATGCAGCGCAGCGCGCCCGGGGTGGCCGAGCGGCTGGTCAAGGCCCGCGTCCGCGCCCTGGTGACCGCGCCCGGCCTGATCGAGCGGCCGTACGTCTTCAGCGGCAATGACCTGCCCGGCGTCATGCTGTCCTCGGCCGTACGCCGGCTGATCAACCTCTACGCCGTCAAGCCCGGGCAGCGCGCGGCCGTGCTCACCGCGAACGCAGACGGCGACGCCGCGGTGCAAGACCTGCGCCGCGCCGGGATCGAGGTGGTGCACGTCGCCGACGCCCGCCGCGGGGGGGACATCGTCCGCGCCACCGCGCGCGGCCATAACATCGTCCGCGCCACCGGCCGCGGCGGTGTCAGCTCGGTGCAGTTCACCGACCGCACGGTGGGCGTCGACCTGCTCGTCACCGCGACGGGCTGGAC
>JBPCOR010000055.1:0-15283 GCA_051000035.1 Mycobacteriales bacterium
ACGATAACCAGCAAATCGGAGTCTCTATGACAGACAGCGCCGCCACCACCGATGTCGACCAGCCGAATGAGATGCAGGTGGCCGACGCCGCACCGGCCGGGCCATCGGCCGGGTCATCGGCCGGCCAGGCCGATGCACCGGTGACGGGTGGTCCCGATGACCCCGCCGCCGGTGCGGCCGAGACACCGGATCCGGCCGGAACACCGGACCAGGGTGAGCGGGCTACGGCGGGCGATCGGGCCGGCTCAGAGCTGCACGTGCGGGAAGGCGATATCGCTGCCGACTACCTCGAGCGACTGCTCGACCTCACCGACTTCGACGGCGACATCGATCTCGACGTCGAGAACGACCGGGCCATCGTCGCCGTGTTGGGCGGTACAGAGCTCACGCCGCTGATCGGGCCCGACGGTGCCACGCTGGACGCGCTGCAGGCGCTCACCCGGCTCGCCGTGCATCAGCGGACCGGCGTTCGGACGCGGCTGATGCTCGATATCGGCGGATACCGGGCCGGCCGTCGCGAGGAGCTGGCCCGGCTGGCGAAGGGCGCCGCCCGGTCCGTGCTGGCCGAGGGACGCGCCACGGAGCTCACGCCGATGAACGCGTTCGAGCGCAAGGTGGTGCACGACGTCATCAGCGCCACGGACGGCGTCGTGAGCTCCTCGACCGGCACGGATCCGTCCCGGCGTGTCGTGATCTCCCCGGCGGCCTGAGCCCGGTCGGTCTTGCGGTGGCGGAGCCGAGCGGCGCCCTCCGCAGCGCGTTCGGCGACCGGTGGTCGCTGGCCGAACGATATGCCGCCATGCTGCGGGTCGAAGGTGTGCAATGGGGTGTGATCGGTCCGCACGAGTCGGCGCAGGTCTGGACCAGGCACATCGGCAACTGCGCCGCTGTGGCGGAGTTGATCCCGGCCGGCTCCGTCGTCATCGACATCGGCAGCGGAGCGGGCCTGCCCGGGATCGTCCTCGCCCTGGTGGATCCGAGCGTGCGGGTCACGCTCCTGGAGCCGATGCATCGCCGAGTGGAGTTCCTGCGCCGCGCGGTCGCGGCGTTGGGTCTGGGTCCCCGCGTGCAGATCCGCCGGGGCCGGGTCCCGGACGCCGCCACCGGGCTCGATCCGGCCCAGATCGTGGTCGCCCGCGCGGTTGCCCCGTTGTGTCGGCTGGCGCCGGCCACCTTGCCGCTGGTTGCACCGGACGGGCATCTGCTGGCCATCAAGGGCGCGGGCGCCGGTGCGGAGGTCGAGGCCGCCCGCGAGGAGCTCGCGGCCGCCGGCGCGGCGCATTGGTTGATCCGCCGCTGTGGGCACGGGATGATCAGTCCGATGACAACGGTGATCGACGTGCACAAGCGAGCGGTGGTCACCGCCGCGGTGGCACGACCGGATGCTCACGGACCTGGGCGACGCCACCAGCAGGTTCGAAGGCGGCCGCGATGAGCACGCCGTCGCGGCCGATGCCCGCCGAGCCGGTGGTCCACAATCCTGGCGAGTCGCCGTCGCTCCGGCTCGGCTGGCCGACGCTGCACGCCGAGACCGCGGCGGGCGGTCCCGTCGGGACCGGCTGGATCAGCCGATCGGGGGCCGCCGCCGCCGGCGCAGCCGCTCCGGGCGGGTCGGCAACGGCTGGGTCGGCGACGATAGGCGGCGCGCAGGTTTCACGTGAAACGGTGCCGGTCTCGTGTCGGTCGGTCGGTGCGCCGGTGGAGGACTCGGTGGGGAACTCGGTGGGGAACTCGGAGGGGAACTCGGCGGAGGACCATGTCCCGCCAACGGTCACGTCGCCGGAACAGCTCACCGGGCCGGCCGGGGTGTTCGCGCGACCGGCGTTCGACGCCCCGGTTGACATCGCGGCCACGGTCGGACCCGCTGCCGGCGGGATACCCGAACCGTCCGCACCCGGCGACCGGGTTTCACGTGAAACACCGGCTCCGGCGGACCTGCCGGCCGCCGATGCGGGCCCAGCACGCGAGTGGGCGACCGGGCAATCGCCGGCGGGCGTGCTGGTTTCACGTGAAACTGGCGACGACGCAGCATCGGAGGCCGGGCCGGGTCATCAGGTGGCCGCACCCTGGCCCCGCCCGCCGGCAACCCGAGTGATGTCGATCGCCAACCAGAAGGGCGGCGTCGGTAAGACGACAACCGCTGTCAATGTCGCGGTGGCGATGGCGCTGCACGGGCTGCGCGTCCTCGTCGTCGACCTGGACCCGCAGGGAAATGCCAGCACCGGACTGGGGATCGCGCACGGACGCGGCACGCCGTCGATCTACGACGTCCTGATCGGCGGCAAGCCGATCGGTGAGATCGCGGTGCCGTCACCGGCGTCCGACAACCTGTTGTGCGCACCCGCGACGGTCGATCTGGTCGGCGCCGAAATCGAGCTCGTCTCGGTCGTCGCGCGTGAGCTGCGGCTACGGCGCGCGATCGCGGCCTACCGGGATCCGGTCGACTACGTGCTCATCGACTGCCCACCGTCTCTCGGGCTGCTCACGATCAACGCCCTGGTGGCCGCCGCCGAGGTGCTCATCCCGATCCAGTGCGAGTACTACGCGCTGGAAGGACTGGGCCAGTTGCTCAGCAACATCGAGCTCGTGCAAGCGCACCTGAACGACGCGCTGTGGGTGTCGACCGTGCTCCTCACGATGTACGACGGCCGTACCAGGCTGGCTGATCAGGTGGCGCAGGAGATCAAGGACCACTTCGGTGCCACCGTGCTCGGCGCCGTGATCCCGCGCAGCGTCCGGGTGTCGGAGGCTCCCGGTTTCGGGCAGTCGGTGCTGACCTACGACCCCACCTCCCGCGGTGCGGTCAGCTACCTGCAGGCCGCGGCGGAGATCGCGCAGCGCGCAGCCGCGGGCCGACCGACCACCGGCGACAATCCGGAGCCGTGACCCGGCCCGCCCGCGTCGGCGCGTCCGGGCCGGCGGAAGGGCGGCGATGCGTACGGTGTGATTCACGCGGCGCGCGACCAGACCGCCGTCGAGCAGCTCGCAGGCCGGCACCACCAGGAGGGAAGCATGTCTACGGTTCGCCGTGGTGGATTGGGCAAGGGCCTCGGCGCGCTGATCCCGACCAGCGGTGCGCCCGCTTCCGGCGTCGCCATCGATGCGATCCTCGGTGACCGGCAAGCTCCGGTGCGGGTGCCGGGCGCGAGCTTTCAGGAGATTCCGGTCGCCCGGGTCGTCCCGAACCCCCGCCAGCCACGCCAGCACTTCGACGAGGACGCGCTCGCCGAGCTCCAGGCGTCCATCGCCGCGTTCGGGCTGCTGCAGCCGATCGTGGTGCGGCCGAGCGGCGATGTCTACGAGCTCGTCATGGGGGAGCGGCGATGGCGGGCCGCGAAGGAAATCGGCCTGGACGCCGTGCCGGCGATCGTGCGGGACACCGCCGACGACGCCATGTTGCGGGACGCGCTGCTGGAGAACCTGCACCGGCAGCAGCTGAACCCGCTCGAGGAGGCGGCGGCGTACCAGCAGCTGTTGCAGGAGTTCGGCAGCACCCACGAGGATCTTGCCAGCCGGATCGGGCGCAGCAGGTCGCAGGTCAGCAACACGATCCGGCTGCTCAACCTGCCGGTGCCGGTCCAGCGCCGGGTGGCAGCCGGGGTCCTCTCGGCCGGTCACGCCCGAGCCCTGCTCGCCCTGGCCGACGGCGACCGGCAGGAAGAGCTGGCCGGGCGGATCGTGGCGGAGGGCCTGTCGGTGCGGGCGACCGAGGAGCTGGTCTCGGTGGGCGGGGTCGCGCCGCCGCCGGGGCGCCCGCCGCGCGCTATCCGGCTGCGCGCACCCGCGTTGGTACACCTGGCCGAGCAGCTCTCCGACGCCTTCGACACCAGCGTCAAGGTGGAGCTCGGCCGGCGCAAGGGCAGGGTCGTCGTGGAGTTCGCGTCCGTGGACGATCTGCAGCGCATCATCGCGCTGATGTCACCGGCTATCACCCAGCGCGCCCAGCTGACCGAACTGTCCACAGTGGACTCTGCCGGTCCGGATCAGGACGCGGTCGCCGAGCCGGCGCCCGACGACCCGGCAGCCGCGGGCGATCAGTCTACAGTGGACATGCGGGAGGAACGGCCGGCGCCGGCAGCGACGACCGACTCCGGACGGCATGCCGCCGCGGAGTCGGGATACGGTTACGGAGGCGTGCGTCCCTGACGGGAAGGCGATATCCCCTAGTCTACTGTGGACTCGCGCTGAACCGCCGCCGAGGGGTGGGCAGACCGCGCAACCGCCCGCCGGAGCAGCGATACCGCGAGCTTCCCGAGATCGCGCCCGGCGGCCTGCACCGCTATCGGCAGCAGGCTCGTGTCGGTGAGGCCGGGGGAGACGTTGACCTCGAGCACCATCGGTGTGCCGGCGCCGGTGACGATGACGTCGATCCTGGACAGATCGCGCAGCCGCAGCACCCGGTGCGCGGCCAGGCAGGTGCGCTGCAGGTCGGTCAGGACGGCGCGGTCGAGGTGCACCGGAGTCTCGTACGTCGTCAGGCCGGGGGTGTAACGGGCGGCGTAGTCATAGACGCCGGATGCGGCCCGGATACCGACCGCCGGGAGCACGAGTGGGTCGCCGTCCGGCTCGACCACGCTCACGGCCACCTCCCGGCCGGCGACGTGCTCCTCGATGAGCACCGTGTCGCCGTAGGCGAAGGTGCCGACGAGGGCGGCGGGCAGTTGCGCTGCGTCGGGGACGATCACGACCCCGAGCGCGGAGCCACCCTGGGCCGGCTTGAGAACGAGCGGGAGGCCCAGGCGTTTCACCACCCGGGTGAGGATGGCGGGCGCCCCGAGCTCGCGGAAGGTCGACCGGGACAGCGTCAGCCAGTCCGGCGTCGGCAGGCCGGCGGCGCGCAGCAGCGTCTTGGCGGTCGGCTTGTCCCAGGCAATCCGGCACGAACCGGCCGGGGAACCGACATAACCGAGTCCGGTGGTATCGAGCACCGCGCGCAGCGAGCCGTCCTCGCCGGCGGCCCCGTGCAGCGCGATGAAGATCGCGTCCGGCGGATCGGCGGCGAGCGCGGGGAGCAGATCCGGGTCGGTGTCGAGCACCCGGACGTCATGGCCGGCCGCCCGGACGGCGTCGGCGATGCGCTGCCCGGACTTGTCCGACACCTCGCGCTCGTAGGACAGGCCGCCCGCGAGCACGACGACGCGCAATTCCGATCCGGTCACGGGTCGAACGTGGCGTGCAGGTCGATCTCATCGGCCACGACGCCGGCGAGTCGCCGGACCCCCTCCTGGATGCGGTCGGGCTCGGGGAAGCAGTAGGAGATCCGCAACGCCGACCGCCCACCGCCGTCGGCGTAGAAGCCGGTGCCCGGCACATAGGCGACCCGGCCGGCGAGCGCCCGTGGCTGCATCTGCTTGCTGTCGATGCCGGCGGGCAGTGACATCCACACATAGAAGCCGCCGGTCGGGTGGGTCCAGGAGCAGCTGTCCGGCATCAGGGTGCGCAGCGCGTCCAGGGTGGCGTCCCGGCGCTCGCGGTAGAGCTCGCGCAGCGCCTTGATCTGGTCCTGCCACGGCATCGTCTGCAGGTAGCGCACGCAGGCGAGCTGGTTCAGCGCCGGCGGGCAGAGCACCTGCGCCTCGGTGAGCAGGACCAGCTTGTCCCGCACCGGCGGGGGGGCGAGGATCCAGCCCACCCGAAGCCCGGCCGCGAGGGTCTTGGAGAACGACCCGAGATAGATGATCGAGGAGTCCGTGAGGCTCCGCATCGGCGGCGGCGGCGGCTGCTCGAAGTACAGCAGACCATAGGGGTTGTCCTCGACGATCACCACGCCGTAGCGCTGCGCGATCTCCACGATGCGGCTGCGCCGCTCCGCGCCCAGCGTCACACCGGCCGGGTTGTGGAAATTCGGGACCAGGTAGAGCAGCTTGACGCGACGGCCGGTCGCCGCGAGCCGGCTGAGTGCCTGCTCCAGGGCGTCGGGCTGGATCCCGTCCGCATCGAGCGGGACGTGTACGACCTCGGCCTCGGCGGCAGCGAAGACACCGAGCGCACCGACGTACGTCGGGCCCTCCGCGACGACGACGTCGCCGGCGTTGAGGAACAGCCTGGCGACCAGGTCCAGACCGTGCTGTGAGCCGACGGTGACCACGACGTTGTCCGGCGTCGCGCGCAGCCCCTCCTCGGCCATCACCTCGCAGATCCACTCGCGCAGCTCCGGATGCCCCTGCCCGCTGCCGTATTGCAGCGCGACGGCGCCGTGGTCGGCGACCAGTTCGCGCAGGATCTCGGCGATGTCCTGCAGTGGAAGGGCTGACACGTAGGGCATCCCGCCGGCGAGCGAGACGATCTCGGGCCGGTCGGCCACCGCGAAGAGCGCCCGGGTCTCCGATGCGACGAGATTGCGCGCCCGGGGGGCATAGCGATCGCTGTACGGGTCCAGGCTGCGGCCGCTCACCCGACCCATGGTAGCGCTGCGGGCATTCCGGCCGGCCATCCCACGGGTAGGATCGCCCGCGTCCACGGCGGACGTACACCGATGCGGGGAATGGCGAGGTAGGGCGTGGCGCGGCGGTTGGCGAGCATCACCTTGGACGATCTGGACGATCTGCCGACCCGCTGCCGGCGCTGCGTCTTCTGGGAGCTCGACCCGGTGCACGCGCAACGGGCGGCGGACGCCGGCGACGGTGCCCTGGAGAAGGAAGCCTGGATCTCCTCGGTGCTGCTGGAATGGGGCAGCTGCGGGCGGATCGCCTATGTCGACGGCGTCGTCGCCGGATATGTACTGTACGCGCCGCCGGGTTACGTGCCGCGGTCGGTCGCGTTCCCCTCCAGCCCGGTCAGCGCGGACGCCGTACTGCTGATGACCGCTCACGTGGTGCCCGAATTCGCCGCCGGCGGCCTGGGCCGGGTCCTGGTGCAGACGGTCGCGAAGGACCTGACCCACCGCGGGGTCAAGGCGATCGAGGCCTTCGGTGATCTGCGGTGGTCGCAGCCGGCCTGCGTGTTGCCGGCGGAGTATCTGCTGGCGGTGGGCTTCAAGACGGTCCGCCCGCACCTGCGGTTCCCGCGGTTGCGGTTGGAGCTGAAGACCGCGGCGTCGTGGCGGGAGGACGTCGAGTTTGCCATTGAGCGGCTGCTCGGCAGCATGTCACCCGATTCGGCGCTGCGGCCGGCCTGATTGCCGGCGGCCGGGATGAGCTAGCGGGGCGCGCTGGCCGCGGCCGTCCGGGCTGCCGCGACCTGGTACGTGCCGGTCGGCGGATCGAGGTCGGCGGGTAGGTAGAGCCGTTGGACGGCGACGAGGATCGCCTCGGCGACGCGGTCTCGGAACGCCGGGTCGGCGAGGGCGGCGCGATCCCGCTGGTGCGACAGGTAGCCGGCCTCCAGCCGGATCGCCGGCATCCGGGTGAGGCGCAGCAGGTCCCACGTCTTGGCGTGCGTCCTCCCGTCGGCGAGACTCGTTCGGGCGACCACCTCGCGCTGCACGAGACTCGCGAGCTCGTCGCCGACCGTCGAGGTGAGGCCGTGGCCGGTGCCGAAGTGATACGTGGCCGCGCCTTCGGCGGCGCCGGAGGGTGCGGCGTCGACGTGTAAGGACACCAGCAGATCGGCGCCGACCCGGTTCGCGAACTGGGCCCGCTCCTGATCTGACGGCCCGGCGTGCCGGCTCCGGGTGAGGTCGGCCGTCACGCCGGCGGCGGCGAGCCGTCCTTGCAGCCGGTTCGCCAGATCCCAGGCCAGGTCGCATTCGCGCAGGCCGTCGGTGACATTGCCCGGGTCGCCGCCGCCGTGTCCGGGATCCACGACGACATGCTTGCCGAGCAGGTGGGGTCCGGAGGTGACCAGCTCGGCGCTTTCGCGCAGCAGCTGCGGCCGGCCGCCGATCACGTGGCGGCCGAGCTGGCGCAGCGCGCGCATCGTCGCCGGGCCGCAGGTGCCGTCGGCCGGCAGCCCGAAGTCGCGTTGGAACTGCCCGAGGGCCCGCTTGCTCTGCGAGCCGAACACGCCGTCGGCGCGACCGGGGTCGTAGCCGAGCTCCAGCAGGCGGGCCTGCAGGGTCGTGACGTCATCGCCGACGATGGGGCGTGCCACCGAGTAGAAGAGCACCCGGTCGCCGAGATGCCAGCGGGCCTCGGTGAGCGCGCGATAGGTCTCGGGCCCCACGATGCCGTCGACGGTGATCCCGCGTTGCTGCTGGAAGGCGCGCACGGCGAGGTCGCAGACATCGTCGAAACCGCCGGTGGCGGTCGACCCGGCGTATGCACCGGAGGCGGTTGACTCCGCGATCAGCCCGAGTGTCCGCAGGGCCGCACGTACCTCGTCGACGTCGGGGCCGGTCTGCCCGCGCCTGATCAGTCTCATAGGTTCTTCCCCGTCTGCCCGTCGAAGTCGATCCGCACAGGCCAATCCCGGCCAGCCAGGCGACCTACAGGAAGTCGGCGAGGTCCTTCAGCAGCGCGGCCTTCGGCTTCGCGCCGACGATCGACTTGACGACCTTGCCACCGGAGAACACCGCCATCGTCGGGATGGACATCACCTGGTAGTCGCGGGCCACCTGAGGGTTCTCGTCGATGTTGAGCTTGACCAGCGCCAGCTTCTCGGAATTCTCCGCGGCGATCTCCTCGAGCACCGGCGCGACCATCTTGCACGGCGTGCACCATTCGGCCCAGAAGTCGACGAGTACGGGCTTGTCGCTGTTCAGCACGTCCGCCTCGAAGCTGGCGTCGGTGACGGTCCTTGACGTGGCCATGAAGTCTCTCCCGGTGGTGTGGTCAGCGGATAGCGCCGGTACGGCGGGTGCCGATCGGCGGTGGATCGGGGTATTCAGACGGCTGTCGGGACGGGCTCGCCGGCCGCGGCCCCGTGCGGCTGCGCGCCGGGATCCTCGCCGTGCGCGGCGAGCCAGCGTTCGGCGTCGAGGGCGGCCGCACAGCCCGACCCGGCCGCGGTGATCGCTTGCCGGTAGGTGTGGTCGACCAGGTCACCGCACGCGAAGACACCGTCCAGGTTGGTGCGCGTCGAGGGCGTTTCGACCAGCGCGTAGCCGCTGTCGTCGAGATCGACCTGTCCCCGCAGCAGCTCGCTTCGAGGCTCGTGACCGATCGCGACGAACATGCCGGTCACGTCCAGCCTCGATTCCGCACCGGTGCGCAGGTTGCGCAGCGCCAGACCGCTCACCGACTCAGCGCCGAGCACGTCTCGGACCTCGGTGTCCCAGATGAATCGGATCTTGTCGTTGGCCAGGGCCCGATCCTGCATGATCTTGCTGTCGCGCAGGGTGTCACGGCGGTGGATGACTGTCACGGTGCCCGCGAATCGGGTCAGGAACGTCGCCTCCTCCATGGCCGAGTCACCGCCGCCGATCACCGCGATGTGGTGCTCGCGGAAGAAGAACCCGTCGCACGTCGCGCAGGCGGACACGCCGTGACCGAGCAGGCGTGCCTCATTCGGCAGCCCGAGGTAGCGGTAGGCCGAGCCCGTCGCCAGGATCACGGTCCGGGCCAGGTAGGCCCGGTCACCGGCAATGACGGTCTTGACCGGCCCCGTCAGGTCCAGCTCCGTGGCCTCGGCGGTGACCATCTCCGCTCCGAAGCGCTCGGCCTGCGAGCGCATCTGCTCCATCAGCTCCGGGCCCACGATGCCGTCGGCGAAGCCGGGGAAATTCTCCACCTCGGTGGTCGTCATGAGCGCACCGCCGTACTGCGTCCCCTCGACGAGCAGGGGCTGCAATTCGGCCCGGGCGGCGTACAGCGCCGCGGTGTAACCGGCCGGCCCGGAGCCGACGACGATGACCTCGCGGACCTCGTCGGTGGGATACTTCTCGCCTGTCACGCCGCGCCTTCCCGTTGTGAGCCCGCCCGCCGCCGCACCAGATGGTGACGCCGATTGCGTCCTACGCCTTTGGTGCCGATTGTCTCCGACGTCCTCGGGGTGTTCAACGAAGCGCGCCCGGGTGGCATTCCGGCCGGCACCGCGGCGGGTCGCGGCGGGTGCTCGCGGTCACGGGCCGGTGGTGAAGTGCGCGAGTGGCCGCGCGGCGCTCCGCGCGCACTGTTTGCCGACGACGAAGACGTCGAACTTCCCGCCGGCGGTAGGGAACACGAAGACGAACGCCGGCTGCTGCTTGAAGCTGATCGACTGCACCGCGAGCGGGTCGCGCCCGTCGGCGGTGAGCGACCCGGCGCAGGCGTGCCGGGTGCTCGGTAGAGCCATCGTGCCGGCCTGGCTGAATTTGTTGTTCACGATCGCGGGGAGGGCACCGGAGAGCGCCTTGGCATCGGCGAAGGCACCGGCCAGCGGGCCGGTGAACTGAGGGCCGACGGTCCGTCCGCCGGGCAGGCCCGACTGGCTCGGCGACGTGGCGGGAGCGCTCGGTACGGGAGCGGGCCGCGTCGAGCCGGCAGTCGTCGGCGCGGAGGTGCCCTGGGCGGTGTAGGTGGATCCGCCGTTTCCGCGGCCCGAGGTCATCGTCGCGGCCGCCGCGATGCCCCCGCCGACGAGCACGACGGCGGCGGCCGACAGGAACTGGTAACGGCGGCGCCGCCGCGAGCGCCTCGCCGTGGCCAGGTCGGTGACCGGCGTCGGGGTCGGCGCCCGAGGGGTGGGCGCGTCCCGGTCGGCCCGGCGGCCCGGCACCGGCAATCCGGCGGCGCGATGTGCGCTCTCCCGGCGTAGCGCGTCGTCGAGGCGCCGGGCGACCGTCTCGAGCAGTATCGGCGGCGGCAGGGCGCGCAGCCGGGCGCGCAGGTCGGTGTACGCAGACATCGACCTCTGGCAGGTCATGCACCGCTCGATGTGAGCGTGCAGCCGCGCGGCCGCGGCCGGGGCGTAAAGCCCGGCATCGAGGGCGGCAACGGTGTCGCGGGTCAGATGACCGGCCGCATCGACCACTGGGTCGAATGCGTCGTGAGCGGTCATCGAGCCTCCCCAATCCGTGCCAACTACGGTGTGACGGCGTCGGATCCGTCCGGGTTCCGCAGCGATTCCAGCAATCCGGCCAGCCGGCCCCGGCCGCGGGCACATCGACTCTTGACCGTGCCCTCGGCGACGCCGAGCACCGCGGCGCTGTCGGCGATCGAGAAACCCTGGATGTCGACCAGGACGATCGCCGCGCGCTGCTCGGGGGGGAGCTGGCGAAGCGCCGCCTCCACCGCCATCGCCGTGTCGCGCTCGGCGATGCGGTCGCGGCCCTCGACCGGCTCGCCCGGCCCCGCCTCGGGCACGGCGACGGTGGGGCGCACCTTGCGTCGGCGGATGCGATCCAGGCAGGCATTGACGACGATGCGGTGCAGCCAGGTGGTGACCGCGGACTCGGCCCGGAACGACCCGGCGGCCCGAAATGCCGAGATGAGGGCGTCCTGCAGCGCGTCGGCGGCCTCCTCCGGGTCGCGCATGGTGCGCAGCGCCACCGCCCACAACCGGTCCCGGTGCCGGCGGATCAGCGTCTCGAAGGCGGTCGGGTCGCCGTCGGCGTGCGCTCGGAGTAACTCGGTGTCCGACGGTTCGGTGTCCGACGGTTCGGTGTCCGGGCCCACAACGCTGCAGGATAGTCCGGGCGAGGGTCGCCGCCGGTCACCGACGGTCATCAACGCGGTTGCGGCCAGCAAGCCGTCCGGTCGGGCTAGTGCAGCAGGGCGACCTCACCGAGGGCTCCCTGAAACTGCCCGTCCGGCTGCTGTTGCAGGGCCGTCAACCAGACGATCCAGTACTTCGCCGTGACGCCACCGGGCACGGTGATGACCCCGGATGCGGGCACCGGCATCGGCGCGGTGACCCGCTGGTAGCCGGTGAAGCCGGGCACGTTGTCGTTGCCGGCGAGCAGCTGCACCGTGATGCCCGGCGTCGGTGTCTGGATCTGCACCTGGCGGATCGTGGTGGGGCCGGCCAGCCCGAACCGCAGGCCAGCGCCCGGCTTGAGATTCCCGAACGCTGCCGACCGCTGATACTCCAGGGTGCGCCAGGCGGTCGCGGTGTTGTGGTCGGCGGCGAGGTGGGCGTCGCCCGGATTCTCCGCCCCCGGCGGCTGATA
The DNA here is from genome assembly GCA_051000035.1 of Mycobacteriales bacterium. Classification (GTDB taxonomy): domain Bacteria; phylum Actinomycetota; class Actinomycetes; order Mycobacteriales; family QHCD01; genus QHCD01. The sequence continues at coordinate 11,969 of JBPCOR010000055.1, forward strand.
GAACGGGTCGAAGACCTTCACGCCGACGATGGATGTCGGTGCCGGCGGGAGGGAACTCGACGGCCGGGAGGACGTGGGACCCGTCGAGGTCGGATCGGCGGACCGCGGTCCGGTCGACGACGAGTCGGTTGGTGAGCTGGGCGGTGTGGATGGTGCCCCCGTCGGTCTCGCGGTGTGCGTGGTGGCAGTCCCGGCGAGCGGGCTCGACGATGTCGAGACCGAGGCGACCAGCCGGGACAGCGCCAGGATCACGACCCCGAGCGTGATCACACCGATGAGGATCACCGCGGCGGTGACCACCCGCAGGCGGCCGCTGCCCCGCACCGGCGGGCCGGGCGACTCCTGCGGGCCGGACGCGACCCCGCCGAACGGCAGCAGGTCAGCGGGTCGTCCGCGCCCGGTCAGCACCTGCTGCAGCGCATCCGCGGTCCGCACCGCGCCGTCGCCCTCGACCTGCATCGCACGCATCGCCAACGTGGACAGGTCCGTGGGCACCTCGGCCCGCAGCTGCCGCGGACTCACGACGCGGCCGTAGCGGACCGGGGCCTCGGGCAGCGGTCCGGCCGATGCCGGCCAGCGCGCGGTCAGGGCCGCGTAGAGGATGGCGCCGAGATCGCGGATGTCACCCTCGGTGGTCGCGCCGTCGGCGTCGAACCGGGGCGCGATCACCGGCCTGTCGGCGGCGAGGGTGACCTGATCCGGCCCGAGGCCACCCAGGACCGCGCCGGCGCGATGACAGGCCGCGACGGCGTCGGCCAGCGCCGCGACCATCGCGGCCGCGACGTCGGAGTCGAGGGGACCGTCACCCAGCACGTCCTGCAGCGTCGTACCGTCGACCCAGGCCGATACGACGTAGGCGTTGTCGGGGCCGTCGACGACATCGAGCACCCGGGTGAGGGACGGGTGGCGGGCGACGCCGCCGAAGGCCAGCGCCCGGCGGATGAATTCCCGCGCCGCCCGCCTGCCGCTGCGGTGGATGTCCAGCCGCACGCTTCGCTGCAGGATGGTGTCCTCGGCCAGCCAGGACTCGACGGCGGACGGCGTGCCGGCGCCGTCGCCCGGGAGCAGCCGCACAGTGCGATAGCGCCCGCCGAGCATGTCGCCGGCCCCGCCGCCCGCCGTACCCGCGCTCATGGTCCCCCCGACCTGCCCCTGTCCGGCTCTTACTTTCGCATGCCGCGCGGCCGGTGCGGGAACCGCGTGCGAGTCCTGATCGGCGCCGGGTCGGGCGCCTACCTGGCCACGACCCGGCGCAGCGACGTGACGATGCCGGTGAGCTCCTCGATCCGCAGTCTGACCGCGACGAGCACGGCGACCCCGCCGCCGAGTACCGACCCGGCGGCGACCTGCGCCAGCACGCCCACATGTCCCGAGCCGAGCGCGTCGGCGGCGAGCAGCCGGGCCAGCCAGGCCACGACGCCGCCGATCGCCGAGGCGACGGTGAGCCGGATCACGGTGCGTACCACCCGGGTCGTGTCGAGCCGGCCGAACCGCGCCCGGAGCCAGATCTCACCGATGATGACGCCGGGTACGAAGGACAGGCTGTTGGCGAAGGCCAGCCCGGCGACGACGTGATCGGCGGCGACGACGTGCGGGACCGCGAGACAAAGGACGATCCGGATGACCACCATGATCGCGTTGATAACGGTCGGGGTCCGGGCGTCCTTCATCGCGTAGAACGCCCGCAGTTGCAGCAGCGTGACGGCGAAGGGCAGCAGACCGAAGGCGCCCCACGCCAGCGCGACGCCGATCTCGTGGGCGGCGAGCGGGGTCGTCCGGCCCCACCGGAAGACCAGCGTCCCGATGGCCGGTCCGAGCACGATGTAGGCGGCCGTCACGGGCACCAGCCCGACCGCGGTGAGGCGGGCGCCGAGCGACAGGTCGGACACCACGCGCCGGGTGTCACCGGTCGCCGCCGCGCGGCTCATCCGCGGCAGCAGGGCGGTGAGCAGCGCGACGCCGATGATGCCGTACGGCATCTGAAAGAGCAGGCTCTGGTAGGTGTAGACGCTGTAGCCGATGTGCGAGCTGCGCCCGGCGGCGTTCGCGAGCCGGGTGATCACGACGTAGCCGGCCTGGCTGACCAGGACGTAGGCGATGACCCACAGGCCCAGGGTGCCGGCCTCGCGCAGCCCGGTGCGTCGCAGGTCGAAGCGCCACCGCCACCGGAAGCCGACCCGGCGCGCGGCGGGGATCAGCACGACCGCCTGCACGACGATGCCCAGGGTCGTCCCGACGCCGAGCACGAGCACCTGCGCCGTGGTGATCGTCAGCGGGCTGAGGGTGTGCGGGCCCGGCATGAGGTAGAAGGTCGCCCCGGTCGCGATCACGACGACGTTGTTGAGGACCGGCGCCCAGGCCGGCGCACCGAAGACGCCGCGGATGTTGAGGATCGCGCCGAGCATCGAGCCGACGCCGTAGAAGACGATCTCGACGAGCAGCAGCCGGGCCAGGAAGTTCGCGAGCCGCACCTGCGGCGGGTCGTGCAGGACGCCGTAGAGCGAGGTGAGCTGCGGTGCCAGCACGACGGCAACGACCGTCACCAGCGCCAGCAGAACGGTCGTGACGCACATCAGTCGCTGTGCGTAGGCCTCACCGCCGTCGGACTCCTGATGCTGGGCGTGCACCAGTAGCGGCACGACGACGGATGTGAGCACGCCCCCGATCAGCAGTTCATAGACGATGTTCGGGAGCGTGTTCGCGGTGTTGTAGGCGTCGCCGATGGTCGCGGCACCGATGGCCGTGGAGATCGCGACGGTGCGCAGGAAGCCGGTCAGCCGGGACGCCGCGCTGCCGATCGCCACGATGCGGCTGGACCGCCCGATGCCCGGCTGCGGCGTCACACCGGCGGGCGGGCGCGGGACCTCGACACCGCTGGCCTCGGCGCCGCCGGTCATGGCTCGACCGGTTCCGCGAGGTCGGCGGCCGTGCCGCGCGCGGCGCCGGCGGGGCCACCGCGCCCGCGCAGCCGCCGGTACAGCCGCCGCGCGACGAGGACGAACAGCAGCGCGAGCGCGCCACCGGTGATCCCGATGGCCACCCGCCCGTACGCGGTCGAATGCACCCGCAGGTCGACGACCTGCCCAAGGTCGGTGCCGGCCGGGGTGGTGAGGGAGACGGTGACCTGAAAGACCCCGGCACGTTGCACGCTGGACGGCACCCGGATGGTGGGCCGGGACCGACGGGGAATGACATAGCTGGCCGACGGCTGGGCCCGGAAGCCGGTCGTGCCCCGCGCGGCGATCCGCACCCGCACCGTGACCTGGGTGCCGAGGGAGTTCTGGATGGTGATGACCAGCGGGCTCTTCGTCGACG
>JBPCOR010000199.1:0-5698 GCA_051000035.1 Mycobacteriales bacterium
GGCCGGCTACGCGCCGTTCAACGTTCAGGAGCTCGCGGGCAAGCTATACGTGACCTACGCGAAGCAGGACGCCACCCTGCACGACGACGTGGCCGGGCCGGGTCATGGCTTCGTGGACGTGTTCACGAACGACGGCGCGTTCATCCGGCGCCTGGTGACCCGTGGCGCGCTGAGCTCGCCGTGGGGGCTCGCCCTGGCACCGGCGAGCTTCGGCCGGTTCGGTCGCGCGCTGCTCGTCGGCAACTTCGGCAACGGCCACATCAACGCCTACAACCCGAACACCGGTGCGCACCTCGGCCAGCTGCGGAAGGCGAACGGCCGGCCGATCGTCGTCGACGGGTTGTGGGGCCCGCGCTTCGGCAACGGAAACGTCGCCAAGACCGGCGAACTGCTCTTCTCCGCCGGGCCCGACCACGAGTCCCACGGCCTGCTGGGAAAGATCGTGGCGGCCGCCTGACGATGGCGCTCGGAGGTCACCGCTCGGCGCGGCGCGGTGGCTCATCGGATCTGCCTGCTGGGCGCCTGTGGACACGGCGAGCGGCCTGGCCGCGCCGCGGCCGACCATGGACGCCATGCAACCCGATCCGCGACTCGACCCGCGCGGTGCCGAGCTTCGCCACGAGGCCGAGGAGCAGCAGGGCGGGATCGCCGCGCGACGACTCGCCGCCCGAAACTTCCTGACCGATCCGATCGTGGGCATGACCGGTCCACGGCGCGCCGCCCGCTGGGCGGTCGGCCTGTTCCTCGGCGGGGCCGCGGTGTGCGGATTGCTGTGCTACGCCGTGACCTCGGACAGCACGACCGTCGCGACGCAGATCGGCATCGGTGCCGCGCTCGGCGCGGCGCGGGTGATTCCGGCGATGATCGGCACCCGTCGGATCGCCCGCAGGGTCGGCTGGCGGCGCATCACCGACCGGCCGTTCCACTGTCCGGCCGTCGCCACCGTCACCGGTGAGCTGTTCCTGCTGCTCGCGATGGTCAAGATCAATGGCGCGGGGCTCGCACAGCTGGCACCGCTGCTCGTCGCGCTGCTGGCCGGGCAGCTTGCCGCGCGGGGCGTCGGGGTCGTCGCGACGCGGCTGCTGCTGCCGTGGTGGTGCGAACCCTTCCGGGCCGGCGGGCGCGGCGGGCGGCCGGTGGGATGCGGAGTCAGCGCACCGCGGTGAGAAAGGCCGCCGCGAGCCGCTGGTCGCCGCCGACGTAGAAGACGACGCCGTCGTGCGGGTAGAGGTAGAGCGTCGAGCCCGACGCCGGGTCGGTCTCGGCGGTGACCTTCGCCCCGCCGACGGTCTCGCTCGCGGTGGTGAGGCCGGGTGAGTCGGGCTTGGAACTGTTGACGATCGCTGTCGCGAGCGACCCGGCCGATACGCCGTGAACTTCGAACGCGCCCGCGTCCAGCGCCAGCTTCTTGGAGGCGTCGAAGGCCTGGGCGTAGCGCAGATCGGCCGGTGTCTTGCCGGTCCCGCGCAGGAAACGGGTCATCTGCCTGCTCCAGTCGGTCCCGCCGAACTTCGCGAAGATCGCGGCACCGGTGGTGCTGACCCGGCTCAGCGAGGTCCCGTCGACCGCCTTGGGCAGCAGGGCCTCGAGGTCCGGGGCGAGATGGTCGAGCGCGGACCCGGTCGGGCCGACGGCGGGACCCTCGCTGGTCCGGGGTGCCGGTGGCGACGACGCAGCCGTCGACGCGGCCGAGGCGGATCCGCCACCCGAGGTACAGCCGCAGACCAGCAGGGCCGCCATAGTGGCGACCCCGCCGGCCCGCAAGCCGCGTCCGGGAGGAGCGCTCAGAAGTCGAAGCACTGCCCCGACTCGGGTCCGCGGACGGTGTTGGTGCGGTCCTGGTTCGTCGGCGCCGGCGCGTTGCCGGAGCAGCCGAGCAGGCCGGTGATCCGGTTCGACGCCACCGCGACCGGGTCGCCCGTGACGTTGTCCCGCAGGCTGACCGCGCCGGCGACCTGTGCGCCGTCGAGCGACACCTCGCCGACCATCGCGTCGACCAGTACCGACTTGCCGACCGCCGTACCGGCGAGGACGAGGTCGTCGCCGCCGGTCCCGGTCACGCCACCGGTGATGGTGCCGCCGACGGCGTAGAAGGAGCCGTTACCCGACACCGCGACCTTGCCGGTGATCGTGCCGCCGGACAGGCAGGTCGTACCGGAGCTGACCCGGACATCACCGCGGTGGCTGCCGGTGATGACCGAATCGCACCGCAGCGGCATCGCGAGCGCCTGGGCGGCGCGCTCCCGCTGCACCGACGCCACCTGCGGTGCGGCGCTCCCGCCAGCCAAGGAACCACCGGTCGGGCCGACCGCCATCGGCGGCGTCTGGAACGACACGATCGCCTGACCGCCGGTACGCAGCTTGGCGGCCTGCGCCGACGTCAGTGGGATCGACACGGTGCGGGCGCCCTTGCTGACCGACACCACCTTGTCGGTGACCAGCCGGCCGCTCATGTCGGTGCCCCATGCCGGTGCGGTGCCGTCGGTCGCCGCACACGGCGTGAAGCCGGGCTCGAACGGATCCGATGCGCAGCTGGAGTTGTAGACCGGGATGTAGGCGTGGTCACCGCTCCAGAGGAAGACGTGTGCACGCCCGGACCCGGTCGCCCGCAGCGCGATCGTCGCGGCCGTGCCGGAGAGGCTGGTCCTGCTGACCGCGATCCGGTCTTTGGCCGGCGCCGGTGCGTCACCGGCGAACGGCACGCCGTTGGTCGCCGACTGCCAGATGGTCTGCGGCGAGTCGGCACTTTGCAGGGCGGTGGCCGGGATGATCGGCGTCGTCGGCGTCGTCGATCGGCCGCTCGGCGGCGTGTAGCCGGCGAGGTAGGCGTGCCCCCAGTTGTACGGATCGGACTGCACGCTGCCCCACGCCGACCAGCCCAGCCGGGTGCTCTGGTCGATGTGCAGCTGGTTGTCCTCGTCGTACGGCGTGATGTTGAAGCCCAGGTGCGCCGGGTCGACGGTGTTGGTGCTCGCCGTGCCGGTCGGCGCCTTGTCGGTCGGGCCGACCGCTGCCGGCAGGTCGGCCATCGGGATCTTGACCTCGAGGTTGTAGTAGCCGCCGGCGTAGGCATGCGGCCGACCCGGGTCGTTGTTGCCCACCCACGACGCCGTCGACACGACCTGCATTCCGGGCGCGTTGGGTGCGTCCGGGACCGTCGAGGCGAGCGGGCCGTTGGCGTAGCCCTGGTGGTTGTCGGCGTCCCGCTCCCAGCACGGGCCGTTCGCCTTGGGGTTCCCGAGCGTGTTGGTCGGGTCGTTGGTGAACGGGAAGATGCCGGTCTTGAACGTCGTGGACGTGTCCTTGTTGGTCTGCGAGGAGTTGCCCCGCGGGTCGAGCTGGATCTCCACCGAGTCGGCCAGCCAGTGCGCGACGCACTGCTGCGGCGACGCGGCGTAGCTCTGCGTGTCGTCGCGGACGTGGACGAAGAAGTACAGGTTGTCGGCGTTCCAGGTGGCCTTCGCGTAGGTGCTGTCGGCGTCGCCGGGCTTGGCCCCCGACGCGGTGCCGCAGTCCACGCCGGCCGGGCTGCACGTGCTGCCCTGCCAGAGCGGCGACAGGTCCAGCGCCGGTCCGGTGTATTCACCCGTGCCCTCGGTGCCGTCCAGGGTGGGCGCGGTGGCCGCCCGCGGGATGGTCGTCTGCGGCACCAGGTCGAGCGTGAGTGTCTCGCTCGACGTGCCGGCCGGTGCGCTGTAGGACGTCGCGATCCCGACCGGGTAGGTCTTGCTGGTCGCGAGCGCCGGGTCGGTGTTGGTGATCGTGAACGGCACCGACGTGCTGGCCCCGGCGGCGAGGGAGGGGTAGGCCTTCGAGGCGTTGTCCGCGCTGAAGCCGGCCGGCAGGGTCAGGCCGACCGTGCCGCTCTGGGTGGTCGAGGACCAGTTGTGTACGTCGACCGGCACGCTGATCGACTCGCCGGCGCCGATCGACTGCACGGCGGGGGATCGGCCCAGCCGAAGCGCCGACGGCGCGGTGTTCTGGACCCAGTTGTCGTACTCGCCGAACTTGCCCCAGCGGTGGAACCGGCCCTCTGCGGCCGGAACGACCTGCATGACGTTGTCGGTGTAGCCGGTCTTCGCGCCGGCCGTGAGGTGGGCGGCGACGCGGTAGTCAGCTGCCGTCGCGCCGGCCGCGGGCGTGACGGTGAAGGTCGCGGTCGACTCCTTCGACCCGGTGATCGGGCCGAGCTTCTTCGCGGCGCTGACCTTCCAGCCGGCCGGCACGGTGAGCCCGACCCTGCCTGCGGGTAGGTTGCCCTGCCCCGATCGCGCGTGCACGGTCGCGGTGAACGGGTCGTTCGCGACGTTGAAGAACCGCGAGAACGTCAGGTAGAACTGCGTTCCCAGCGGCAGACCGCCCGGATCGCGGATGGCCGCGCCGAAGAGCAGCGCGTTGTCCAGTCCGGCGCTCGGGTTTGGGGTGCCGTCGGCACTGAGATTCGGCTGGAACGGCACGAAGGACTCGGTGACGCCGAATCGCGCACAGCTCGGGGTGGCGATGCCTTGGTACATCGTCCGGCTCTGCGTCGGGTAGGCGAGCCGGCCCTCGGTGCTCACCTGGGCCCAGGTCTTCGGCGTGCCGGCGGTGACGCCCTGCAGGTTTCCGGCCGGCCAGCTGTACGGCGAGTCGTACCCGTCCCAGACACCGGCGACGGTGCTGAGATTCGTCGGGTCCGGGACGAAACCGGTGGTGCAGTTGGCCGCCGTCGGGTTGCCGCCGGTGCCGGTCGTGCTGCCGCCGGAGACGACCTTCTTGACCTGCCAGGTGGAGAGCCTGTTCGGGCCGGTCAGCTGGTCGGGGAACATCGTCGGGTCGGCCGCGGCCCGCACGCCCTCCCAGATGAATCGCCCCGCCTGCTGGTGGTTTCCGTGCCCAGCGGCGAGGGTCGGGGTGAAACCGACATACACGTCGGGCTGGGTCTGCCGGATGATGTGGGTGACCCGCCGCAGGGTGTCGTCATGGCCCCAGAAGAACTGCGTCAGCGGCGCACTTTGGTTGTAGAAGAAGTCGACCTTGTCCAGGTAGAACAGCTCGGTGGTCCCGGACCGGTAATGCGCGGCGCGGTCCTCGTTCTCCCGCCGCAGGCCGAGGGAGGTGCCGGCCTCCGGGCCGATCGCGTTGCCGCCGCCCTCGCCGCGGGTGGCCTGGATGATGCCGCACCGCACGCCGTACTTCTGGTGCCAGACGGCGCACGGCCCGACGATGCTGGTGTCGTCGTCGGGGTGTGCCCACTCACCGAGCACGTTGATCTTGTCCGGGTTGGTCGACACCTGGACCGTCAGGGCGGCTCCCGCCGCCGGCTTCGGAGCGGCTACCGCACCGGCGGGTGTGGCTGCCGCGGCAAGCACCCCCGCGACGACCGCTGCAGCGGCCACGGCCGCACCGGCGGCGCGCAGTCGGCTGCCGAACCGTTGCTTGCCGAGCTGTTGGTTGCCGAGCCGTTGGTTGCCGAGCTGTTGGTTGCCGAGCTGCTGGTTGCCGAGCTGGGACTTCACCGACATCACCTCGAGTAGTTGGGGACCGGTCGCGACGTCATTCCTTGATTCCCCCCGATAACATTCCCTGGATAAAGCTGCGCTGCAAGAGCAGGAACAAGATCACCACGGGCAGGGCGACGAGCACCGCGCCGGCGGCGAGTAGAGACAGATCCGACGTGTGCTGACCCTGGAACAGCGCCAGGCCCAGCGGCACGGTG
>JBPCOR010000241.1:0-5555 GCA_051000035.1 Mycobacteriales bacterium
CCGGCGGCGGTGGCGCTGGGGGCGGTGGCTACGGCGGTCGCGGCGCGGGCCCCGGCGGACCTGGCGGGTCCGGCGGGCCAAGTGGGCCCGGCGGGCGCAGCGGTCCGGTGCAGCGCGGTGGCCGCAGTGGCAGCCGCGGCCGTGGCAGCGGTACGGCAGGAGCTTTCGGTCGTCCAGGCGGGGGCAGGCCGCGGCCGCGCAAGAGCCGCAAGCAGCGCCGGCAGGAGTTCGACAACATGTCCGCGCCATCCATCGGTGGCGTGCAGGTCCCGCGTGGCAACGGCGCGACGGTGCGGTTGTCGCGCGGCTGCTCGCTGACCGACTTCGCCGATCGGATCGACGCCAACCCGGCGTCGCTGGTCACGGTGCTGATGAACCTCGGCGAGATGGTGACCGCCACCCAGTCCGTCAGCGACGACCTGCTGCAGCTGCTCGGCGCTGAGCTCAACTACGAGGTGCAGGTCGTCAGTCCCGAGGACGAGGACCGTGAGCTGCTCGACACCTTCGACCTGTCCTTCGGTGACGAGGGTGGCGACGAGGCGCTGATCTCGCGACCCCCGGTCGTCACGGTCATGGGCCACGTCGACCACGGCAAGACCCGACTGCTGGACGCGATCCGGCAGACCAAGGTCGCGGAGCGCGAGGCCGGTGGGATCACCCAGCACATCGGTGCCTACCAGGTGCAGACATCGCTCGACGGTCACGAGTGGCGGATCACGTTCATCGACACGCCGGGCCACGAGGCCTTCACCGCCATGCGTGCGCGTGGCGCACGGTCGACCGACATCGTCGTCCTGGTGGTCGCGGCAGACGACGGCGTCATGCCGCAGACGGTGGAGGCGCTCAATCACGCCCAGGCCGCGGACGTGCCGATCGTGGTCGCCGTCAACAAGATAGACGTCGAGGGCGCCAACCCCGACAAGATCCGCCAGCAGCTCACGGAGTACGGCCTGGTCGCGGAGGAGTACGGCGGCGACACGATGTTCGTCGACGTGTCGGCCAAGCAGGGCACCGGCCTCGATCGGCTGCTCGAGGCCGTTCTGCTCACCGCCGACGCCGCGCTGGACCTGCGGGCCAACCCGGACCAGGATGCGCAGGGCATCGCGATCGAGGCGCACCTGGACCGGGGCCGCGGCTCGGTCGCGACGCTGCTGATACAACGTGGCACGCTGCACGTGGGCGACTCGGTCGTCGCGGGCGACGCCTTCGGGCGGGTCCGGGCGATGCTCGACGAGCACGGCAACACCCTCGACGTCGCGCTGCCGTCCCGTCCGGTACAGGTGCTCGGCCTCACATCGGTGCCCGGCGCGGGCGACACGTTCCTGGTGGTCGACGAGGACCGGGTCGCCCGGCAGATCGCGGAGCGGCGGGCCGCCCGTGAGCGCAACGCGCAGCTCGCGTCGCGGCGCAAGCGGGTCAGCCTGGAGGATCTGGACCGGGTGCTCGCCGAGGGCAAGCTGGAGCAGCTCAACCTCATCATCAAGGGTGATGCGTCCGGCTCGGTCGAGGCGCTGGAGGATGCGCTCCTCGCCATCGAGCTGCCGGGCGAGGAGGTGCAGCTGCGGGTCATCGACCGTGGCGTCGGCGGCATCACCAAGGCCAACGTCGACCTCGCCGTCGCCTCCGACGCGATCATCATCGCCTTCAACGTGCGGGCCGAGGGCAAGGTCGCCGAGCAGGCCGCCAACGAGGGCATCGACATCCGCTTCTACACGGTGATCTATCAGGCCATTGACGAGATCGACGCTGCGCTCAAGGGCATGCTCAAGCCGGAGTATGAGGAGGTGCAGCTCGGTACGGCGGAGGTCCGTGAGGTCTTCCGGGTGCCGCGGATCGGCAACATCGCGGGTTCCCTGGTGCGATCCGGGCTCATCCGCCGTAACGGCAAGGCCCGGCTGCTGCGCGACGGAACTGTCGTCGCCGACAACCTCACCGTCGAATCGTTGAAGCGGTTCAAAGACGATGCGACGGAGGTGCGTGACGGTTACGAGTGCGGTATCGGTCTCGGCTCGTACAACGACATTCACGTCGATGACGTGATCGAGACGTTCGAGCTCCGCGAGAAGCCGCGGGCCTGATCGTCGCGATGTTCACCGGCACGCTGGTCGCGGACTTTCGCCTCGGTGACGTGCATTCGCTCAAGGACAAGCGCAGCGTCGTCCGGCCGATCATCGCCGAGCTGCGGCGTCGTTTCGACGTCGCAGCGAGCGAGGTCGGGGAGCAGGATCTGCACCGCAGGGTCGCGGTCGGCGTGGCCACCGTCGCCGGCGACGCGGCGCGAGTCGGTGTGGTGCTCGATTCGTGCGAGCGGATGCTCGCCGGCCGCCCGGAGGTCGAGCTACTGAGCACCCAACGGAGGCTGATCGGACCGAACGACTGAGCCAGAGCTCAGCCATGCTGCCCATTCCCAGGAGGTCGGTCGACATGAGTGATCCGCAACGGGCCCGGCGCCTGGCCACCCGCATCCGGGAGATCGTGGCGACCACCCTGGAGATGCGGGTCAAGGACCCGCGACTGGGCATGGTCACGATCACCGACGTACGGCTGACCGGCGACCTGCACGACGCGAGGGTCTTTTACACCGTCTACGGCGATGACACGGCCATCGCGGACTCGGCTGCAGCCCTGGAGAGCGCCTGCGGTGTGGTGCGCAACGAGGTCGGCCGGCAGACCGGCGTCCGTTTCACTCCGACGCTGACCTTCGTGCTCGATGTCGTCCCGGACGCGGCGCGCCAGATCGAGGAACTGCTGGAGGTCGCCCGACACGCCGACGCGCAGGTCGCGGCGGTACGTGAAGGAGCGGCGTACGCCGGGGACCCCGATCCCTACAAGCCACCGCGCGACGACACGGGTGACGCCGACACCACCCGCAGCCCCGGTGCCGAGGGCCGCGATACCGCGGTCTAACGTCCTGCGGACCGTGCCGCCCAGTGCACGGTCCGCAGGACGCAACAACCTGTCGTGTGCACGGAAAGGACGGCGTCCTCATGACCGCGCCGGAGGAGCGGCTCGCCGAGCAGGCTGCCACGGTCGGCACCGAGGTCACCGCGCGCCGGATGTTCGCCCTCGCCGGGTCCGCGTTCGCCGTGCTGGCAGCCGAACCGCTCTACCTGCTGGTCGACACCGCGGTCGTCGGGCATCTCGGTAAGGCACCGCTCGCCGCACTGGGCATCGGCGGCGCGCTGATGGCGCTGCTGACCCTGATCGGTTCCTTCGTCGAGTACGGCACTACCGGCCGGGCCGCGCGTTGGTACGGCGCGGGTCGTCGCGATCTGGCCGTCCGGGAGGGCGTGCAGGCCGGCTGGCTCGCCGTCGGGCTGGGACTGCTCGCCGTGCTGCTCGGCGAGCTGCTGGCGGGGCCGCTCACCAGCGCACTCGCCGGCGGCCGGGGTGCCGTCCAACATCAGGCCGAGGTGTGGTTCCGGATCGCCGTGTGCGGACTGCCCGGCGTCCTGCTGGTGCTCGCCGGCAACGGCTGGATGCGCGGCGTGCAGCGGACCAGGGCGCCGGTCGCCATCGTGCTGGCGGCCAACGGTCTGTCCGCCGTCCTCTCCCCGGTGCTGGTCTATCCGGTCGGTCTCGGCCTGCCCGGGTCGGCAATCGCGAACGTCGCCGCCCAGGCCGTCGGGGCGGCGCTGTTCGTCTTCGTGCTGCGCCGGGAGGGCGTGTCGCTGCGACCGGATCTCGCCGTCATCCGGGCGCAGCTGGTACTCGGGCGAGACCTGTTCCTGCGCGATGCGGCGTTTCAGGTCGCGTTCCTCTCCGCCGCGGCGGTGGCGGCGCGGATGGGCGTGGCCCAGATCGGTGCCCACCAGGTCGCGCTGCAGTTGTGGGAATTCACCGCGCTGCTGCTGGACTCCGTCGCCATCGCGGCCCAGTCGATCGTGGGGGCGGCACTGGGCGGCAGCGATGTCGCCCTGGCCCGGCACACCGCCTGGCGGGTCGCGCGCTACGGACTGTTCGCGGGTATCGGCTTCGGCGTGCTGATCGGCGCCGGTTACTTCGTCGTACCCCAGCTCTTCACGTCATCGCTCGAGGTGGTGCACCAGGCCCACGTCCTGTGGCCGTGGTTCGCCGGGATGCAGCCGGCGGCGGGCGTCGTTTTCGCGCTCGACGGAGTCCTGATCGGGGCCGGCGACGTCGGCTTCATGCGGACCATCACGCTGGTCGCCGCCCTCGGGGCGTTCCTGCCGCTCAATCTCGCGGCGCTGCACTGGGGCTGGGGGATCGGGGGAGTGTGGGCCGGGCTGACGGCGTTCGTCGTGGTGCGGCTCATCGGCATGCTCGCGCGTACGGCGGGGTCGCGGTGGACCGTCACCGGCACGGCGAGCCGACCGCGCGCCGGGACGGGGACATGACCTCGCGCCGGGACGGGGACCCGACCGGCGAGGTGGCCGGAACCGGTGGCATCGTGGTCGTCGACAAGCCGGCCGGGATGACGTCGAACGACGTGGTGGCGAGGGCCCGCAAGGCCCTGCGTACCCGCAGGATCGGCCACGCCGGCACGCTCGACCCGATGGCGACCGGCGTGCTGGTCCTCGGCGTCGGGCGCGCGACCAAGCTGCTCGGGCACCTGGCCGGCGCCGACAAGACCTACACAGCGACGATCCGGCTCGGTCAGGCGACAGGAACCGACGATGCCGAGGGCGACGTCGTATCCGCCGCATCGGCAGCCGGAGTAGGTGCTGACGCGCTCCGGGCGACCATCGCGTCGTTCGTCGGCGACATCGAGCAGGTGCCCTCATCGGTCAGCGCGATCAAGGTCGACGGCCGGCGGGCATACGCACGGGTGCGGGCCGGCGAGCCGGTGCAGCTGGCCGCGCGGCGAGTGCACATCGGCCGCATCGACGTGGCGGCCATCCGGCGGGTCGAGGATCTCCTCGATGTCGACGTCGAGCTGGATTGCTCGGCCGGCACATACGTTCGTGCGCTCGCCCGCGATGTCGGGGCGCGGCTGGGCGTCGGGGGTCACCTGACCGCGCTGCGACGCGCCCGGGTCGGCAGCTTCGACCTCATGGCCGCCGTGACGCTGGAAACCCTTGCCCAGCAGGCAGAGTCGGCGGTCATCAGTCTCGACGACGTCACCGGCCGGGTCTTCGGCCGGCGCGACCTCGACGCCGACGAGGCGCGCGTCGTCGCGAACGGCGGGCGGCTGCGGATGGCCGGGATCGACGGGGCCTACGGTGCCTATGACACCGACGGGCAGGTGATCGCCCTGATGACCGAAACCGACGGCGCCGCCCGGCCCCTCGTCGTCCTGCGCCCGGCTGGATGACTCAGCCGGCCGCGGGACCCCGTCGGGCGATCTGCCGACGGTGCAGGTAATGCACGCTTCGCAGGCCACGACCATGCGTTATCTGCACTCTCGGCGTGCCAGGAGTGCGGCCCGCAGTGCGGCCGGGAGTGCCGCCAGCGACGCGGCCCGGCTCTGACAAGCTGGTGGCCGAACCGACCGGAAGGGGCATTGTGCAGCGGTGGCGGGGCGTGGCCGACGCGCCCGGCGACTGGGGTCGATGCGTCGTGACCATCGGCGTCTTCGACGGCGTGCACCGGGG
>JBPCOR010000317.1:0-7485 GCA_051000035.1 Mycobacteriales bacterium
GCCCCGGCGGCAGCGGCGTCGGGCCGCCCGGCGAGCCCGCCGGCGGGCGCGTCGATGGCCTCGGCGACCGCCGGCACCGATCTCGGCGCCGGCCGGGTCGCACCCGCGCCCGCTGCATCCGCAGCACCCGCGGCACCCGCAGCCTCAGCGGTCCACGCCGTGACGAACAGCAGGAAACGCGACACCAGATTCGCCCAGATGAGCAGCCCGATGGCGCCCCCGATCGCCGCACCGGTCGGGCTCTGGGCCACCCGGGCGATGTAGTACGTGCCGAAGACCTTGAGGACCTCGAAGCCGATCGCCGCGAAGAGCGCACCGGCGACGACGGTGCGCAGCGGCACCTTGTGGCGGGGCAGGCGGGCGAACACCCAGGCGAATATCAGCACGTCGGCGCCGACGGCGATGAGCAGACCGATGACGCGGGTGACCACGCCGATGCCGGTGACATGGTCCACGTGCACCAGCCGCACCAGGAAGCCGGTTGCCGCCGTGCCGGCGGCTGTCAGCGCGACGGAGAGGAGAAGCGACAGGCCCAGGCCGACCAGCGCGATCAGGTCGCGGCCCTTGGCGGCGAAGAAGTTCTCCTTCGGCGGCGTCAATCCCCACACCGCCTGGATCGCGGTGCGCAGATTGGCGATCCAGCCCAGACCGGCGTAGGCGACGCCGAGCAGGCCGATGATCCCGGTCGCGCCGCGCACCTTGATCGCGTCGTCGACGATGCCCTTGACGGTGTCCCGCGCGCCGGGGACTGCGTCATCGATGTGCGTGCGCAGCTCGGCGAGCAGCTGCGGATGGCCGGACAGCACGAAGCCGGCAACGGATAGCAGGAGCAACAGCAACGGGAACAGCGCGAGCACGCTGAAGTAGGTGATCGCCGCGGCGAAGTGGTTGCCGTTGTCGTTGTTGTAGCGGGTCGCCGCCCGCACCAGGCGGTCCAGCCAGGGGCGGCGGTCGCGCTGGGTTTGCAGGCGCTCGGCGGGCGATGGCATGTCAGGTCACGGTATCGCCGTCGAGGGGAAACACCCGCCGGCTGCGCCAGGCGCCGGACTCATCCCGCTCGAACATGGTGAAGGCCTGCACCTGCAGCCGCACCTCGAAGTCGGACAGGCTCGCATAAGCCCCGTCGAGTTGATCCTGCGGCACGTCGTGGGCGACGGTGACGTGGGGGTGGTAAGGGAAGACCGGTGCCCGCTCCAGTGGGCCGCTACGGATGTCGACCTCGACCTGCTCGCAATGTGAGATGCCGCTGGCCACCTGGGCGAAGACGACCCTGGACACCGGCGCGAAGGTGCCCGGACCGGCCAGGTGCAGGTCGAACGGCCCGTGCCGCTGGGCGACCTGGGCGAGGTGCTCCTCCACCGCGGACAGCTCGGATTCGTCGATCTCCGTCGGCGGCACGAAGGTCACGTGCGGCGGCACGATCGCGGCGTCCGGGTCGCCGGCGGCGTGCCGGAGTGCCTGCAGTTTGGCGGCGTAGGGCTCGGGAATCGCGATCGCCACGCCGATGGTGCGGGTCGGTCCGACCCGGGGCAGCTTCGGGGCCTCGACGTCTGTCGCGGGCATCGTCGCCATCGCCTCGACCTCGGCGAGGACGTCGGCCGGGATCTGCCCGGTGGCCGGCACCGCATCGGGGGGAAGCTCCGCGGGTGCCGGCGCGCCCTCGGGGACGGTGGTCACGACCGCGCTCGCGGGAGGAATCCGGCCAGTTCGTAGGCGCGCGACAGCGTCGGTCCGGCAACCTCACGGGCACGCTTCGCGCCGGCGGCCAGCACGGCGTCCAGACCGGCCGGGTCAGCAAGCCACCGCCCCACCCGCTCCTGCACGGGCCGCACGAATCCGGTCACGACCGCGGCCAGTTCCTTCTTCAGGTCGCCGTAGCCACTGCCGTCAAAGTGCTTCTCCAGCTCCGGAATCGACATACCCGACAGGGCCGAGTGGATGGCGAGCAGGTTGCTCACGCCGGGCTTCGCGCCCGGGTCGTAGCGGATCTCCCGGCCGGCGTCGGTAACGGCGCCGCGCACCCGCTTGGCAACGGTGTCCGGTGGGTCGAGCAGCCACAGGCACCCCGGCCCCCCGATGCTCTTGCTCATCTGCTTGGCCGGGTTCTGCAGGTCGAGGATGCGCGCGGTGTCGCGCAGGATGTAGGGCTCGGGCACCGTGAACGCGGGGCCGAACCGAGTGTTGAAGCGCTGGGCCAGATCGCGGGTCAGCTCCAGGTGCTGGCGCTGGTCCTCGCCGACCGGGATCTGATCTGCCTGATACAGCAGGATGTCCGCGGCCTGCAGCACCGGATAGGTGAAGAGGCCGACGCTCACGCGGTCGCTGCCGCTGCGCTGCGATTTCTCCTTGAACTGTGTCATCCGCCCGGCCTCGCCGAATCCGGTGATGCAGCCGAGCAGCCAGCCGAGCTCGGCATGCTCGGGCAGGTGGCTCTGCACGAACAGGGTGCAGCGATCCGGGTCGAGCCCCAGGGCGAGCAGCTGCGCCGCCGCGACTCTGGTACGCCGGGTCTGGTCGGCCGGCTGGTAGTCGAGGGTGATCGCGTGCAGGTCGGCGACGAAGTAGAAGGGGTCGTGCGAATCCTGCAACGCCACCCAGTTGCGCAGCGCGCCGAGGTAGTTGCCGAGGTGAAAGGAGTCCGCGGTCGGCTGGACGCCGGACAGGACCCGCGGGCGCTGGTGGTCAGGCATGCGGCGCATTCTGTCGCATGCTGGCCATCAGCGCGGCGGCGCGGTTGCCGTTGCCGCTTCCGGGTCGCTCGCCAGTTCGTTCGCCGCCGGGTCGCTCGCCGGGTCGCTCGCCGCCGGGTTGCTCGTATCGTTCTCGGTCTGGTGGGCCCGAAGCGGCGCGACCCGCACCCGCGCGATCCGGCGCCCGTCGAGCTCGCCCACACTGACTTCGCGCTCGCCCACGGCCACGGCGTCGCCGATGTCGGGCAGCCGGCCGAGGGCGTTCATGACGAAGCCCGCGGCGGTCTCGTACGGCCCGGGCGGGAGGGTGAGCCCGGTGGCCTCGGCGAAGTCGTCCAGGTTCAGCAGCCCGTCGACCTCGGTCTCCCCGCTCGCGAGCAGCTGCGGGTCGGCCGTGTCAGCGTCGTACTCGTCGTGGATGTCGCCGATGACCTCCTCGATGAGATCCTCGAGCGTGACGATGCCATCGGTGCCGCCGTACTCGTCGACGACGACGGCGAGGTGGTGGCCCTCGTTGCGCATCTCCGACAGCGCCCCGAGCACCTTCTTGGTGCCGGGCAGCGCCTTGATCTCGCGGGTGAGGTCGGCCACGGTGGTGGCCCGGCCGGCCGGGTGCGATCGGCCCATCAGGTCGCGGATGTGGGCGAAGCCGATGACATCGTCCTGACCCTGGCCGACGACCGGGAATCGCGAGTGCGGCGACTCCGAGGCGATGCGGGCGGCGCGGCTGACGGTCATGCTGCCGTCGAGGAAGTCTACCTCGGTACGAGGGATCATCACCTCGCTGACGGTGCGGTTGGCCGCGGCGAAGACGTCGTCGATGAGCTCCCGCTCGTTGTCGGAGAGCGACTCGTGCGCCGCCACCATGTTGCGCAACTCCTCCTCGGTCATCGCCTCGCGGCGGGTCCGTGGATCGCCGCCGAGCAGCCGCACGACGAGGTTGGTGCTGCGGGAGAGCAGCCAGATCGCCGGGCGGGCCAGCCGGGCCACCCGATCGACCGGCCGCGCGACGACGAGCGCGATGCGCTCGGCGCGCTGCAGGGCGAGCCGCTTGGGTGCCAATTCCCCCAGTACCAGGGCGAAGTAGCTCACGATGAGGGTGATGATGATGATCGCCAGCACGTCGGCGAGCCCACCGCTGACACCCCAGCCCTCCAGCACGGGACGCAGCCGCCCGGCGAGCGTCGCCTCGCCGAACGCCGCCGACATGAAACCGCAGAGCGTCACGCCGATCTGCACCGCCGCGAGGAACCGGTTGGGGTTGGAGGCGAGCGCAGCGACCCGCTGGCCGCGCGGCCCGGATCTGGCGAGCGCGCCGAGCTGGGTGTCGCGCAGGGAGACCAGCGCCATCTCGGCGCCGGCGAAGACACCGCCGACCATGACGAGCAGCAGGACCAGCCCGACGCTGAGCAGGACGCCAGTCACGAGGTGCCGTCACGGCGAGCACACAGCAGGAGCGCAGCCGGGGCGACGCCGGCGAGCCCGCTCACGAACGGCGACCGGGACTGCCGCGCCGGCCGACGCCGCTGACACGGCGGGTCGGACCGCCACGCGCACTGCCCCTCGTGCCGTCACGTGTACTGGGAGGATCGCCCACGGTCCCGAGTGTACGGACGGGGCGGCGCGGGCCGGCCATTGCGCGCGGACGAGCGCCGCTCACCTCCCCGCTATCGTGCACGCCGTGGAGCGCACCTCGGGGTTCGACCTGTCGTTCGGCACGGACCCGCAGGTGGTGTGGGCGGCCCCCGGCCGGGTCAATCTGATCGGTGAGCACACCGACTACAACGACGGTTTCGCCCTGCCCGTGGCGCTGCCGCTGGTCGTCGTGGCGGCCGTTGCACGCCGCGGCGACGACACGGTACGCGTCGCGTCCGCGCACGTCGGCGGACCGCCGGTGCTCGTCGAGGATGTCTCGCCCGGCGGAGTCCAGGGCTGGCCGGCGTACGTCGCCGGGGTCATCTGGGCGGTGCGGGAGGCGGGGTACGGCATCGAGGGTGTCGACGTGCACCTGGCGAGCACGGTGCCGCAGGGCTCGGGCCTGTCGTCCTCGGCGGCGGTCGAGTGCTCGGTCGCCGCGGCGGTGGACGACCTCTTCGGTCTCGGCATCGACCGGCCGGCGCTGGCGCGGATCGCCCAGCGCGCCGAGAACGACTTCGTCGGCGCGCCGACCGGCGTCATGGATCAGGCGGCGTCGCTGCTGTGCACCGATGGCCACGCACTGCTGCTGGATGCCCGCAGCCTGACGACCCGCGCCGTGCCGTTCGACCTCACCGGCAACGGCCTCGCGCTGCTCGTCGTCGACACCCGGACACCGCATCGGCACGTGGACGGCGAGTACGCCGCCCGCCGCCGCGACTGCGAGCGCGCGGCGCGCGAGCTCGGGGTCGCCGCCCTACGTGACCTGTCAGCCGACGACATCACCGGTCACCGGCTGGACCGGCTGGACGCCCTGGCACGTGGGCGCGTGCGGCATATCGTCACCGAGAACGCCCGGGTCCTCGACGTCGTCGCGACCCTGGATGCCGGCCACGACCCCCGCCGGATCGGGCCACCGCTCACCGCCTCGCACGGGTCGCTGCGGGACGACTTCGAGGTGTCCAGCCGCGCGCTGGACGTCGCGGTCGGCGCGGCGCTGGCCGCCGGCGCGCACGGCGCCCGGATGACCGGCGGCGGCTTCGGCGGCTGCGCAATCGCCCTGGTAGAAGGCGATCGGGTGGACGAGACGTTCGAAGCGGTACGAGCGTCGCTGGCCGATGCGGACTGCCCGGCACCGCGGGAGGTGCCCGGCGGACCGGCCCCGGGCGCCCGGAAGCTGCGCTGAGCCGATGGCCGCCACCGAGCGTGCCGAGGCCGGCAGACGGGCGGCGGCAGACCGGCGGGAGGTCGGCCGCTGGTCGATGTACTCCTTCGCCAACCACGGCTGGGTCACCACGGTGGGCACGGTGCTCATCGGGCAGTGGCTGCTGTCACTGGCGAAGAACACCGCGGGCGGCTCGGGTCGCACCTTGTTCGGCGTCGGGCCGCTGCACGTCTCGGCGGCGGCGTTCCCCTCCCTCGTGCTGGCAGTCGCCGCCCTGCTGCAGATCCCGGTCCTGCCGGCGCTGGGCGCCGCGGCCGACACGCTCGCCGCGAAAAGGCGGATCCTCGCGGTGACCTGCGCGATCGGGTCGGTCATCGCCGCGTTGCTCGCCACCACCGGCGGATCGGGCTGGTTGTACGCGGGATTGCTGTTCCTGCTCGGGACGCTGGTCTTCGGGGCCAACGATGTGGTCTACAACGCGTTCCTTCCCCAGCTGTCAGCCCCGGAGCGCCGCAACGCCGTATCCAGCCGGGGTTACGCGATCGGCTATCTCGGATCGGGCCTGCTGCTCGCGATCAATCTCGCCCTGCTGCAACTGCGTCACTCGATCGGTCTCTCCGAGGCGACTGCCGTGCGGGTCTGTTTCGTCTCCGCGGGCCTGTGGTGGGCGGGGTTCGGGTTCGTCTCGATCGCGGGGATGCGCGAGCGCGGCGCAGCGCGGCCCGCGGCCGGCCGCTCCGGGCTGGGCTTTCGCGACGTACGGGCGACGCTGCGACTGCTCGGCAGCATGCCGCAGGCCCGCCGCTATCTGATCGGGTACCTGTTCTTCTCCGATGCTATTTCCTCGGTCATCGGGCTCGCGTCGACGTACCTCACCCACGAGCTCTACCACGACGATGCGGCCAAGGCATCACCGTTTCTCTTCTCCCTCATCCTGCTCATCCAGTTCATCGCGATCGGCGGCTCGCTGCTCTTCGCCCGCATCGCCCGGTGGATCGGCACCAAGCGCGCGATCCTGCTCTCGTTGGTGCTGTGGTGCTTCGTCGTCGTCTATGCCTACGCCGTACTGCGCACCAAAGGCGAGGCGGTCGCGATGGGCATCGTCCTCGCGCTGGTGCTGGGCGGCTCACAGGCACTTGCCCGGTCGCTGTACTCGCAGATGGTGCCGCGCGGACACGAGGCGGCGTTCTTCGGGATGTACGAGATCTGCGACCGGGGCACGTCGTGGTTCGCGCCGCTGCTGTTCACGATCGTGGTCAACGCGACCGGGTCGTTCCGGCAGGCGATCCTGTCGCTGATCATGCTCTTCCTGCTCGGCATCGGATTCCTCGCCGGCACCGACGTCGACCGGGCCCGCGCCGAAGCGGTCGCGGTGGCGTAACTACCCTGGCACGCAGCCAGGCCGAGGCAGGCTCAGCCGACCGCCTCGTTGCCGCTGCACAGGCCCGACGCGGCGACCGCCCGGATCAACGATCTCGGCCCACCAGCCCATGTCGCCGCCGACTTCGGCCCGTGGCGTGCGGACGTCTCCGCCCGCCTCCTTCGCCGCGGCCAGCGTCGATTCCAGATCGGTCACGTTGACGTAGACCCGGATGCCGTCCGCTGCCGCGGTCTCCTTGGGCTCGTCGTCACCCACGAGATGGGGTTCGCCCGCAAGGCGGCCGACCGGGTCGTCTTCATGGACGAAGGCCGGATCGTGGAAGTCGCGCCGCCCGAGCAGTTCTTCGCCAACCCGGAGTCCGGGCGGGCGCAGGACTTACAAGAACGACACGCCGTTCAAGTCCTTCGTCAACGCCTGGCTGCAGACGATCGAGAAGGACGGCAGTTGGGACGCGCTGTGGAAGGAGACCATCGGCAAGACCGAGGGCGGGTTGCCGCCGACGCCGCCGAAGATCGGCTCGGTCCCGGGCTCCTGACCCGCCGATGAGCTCGGGCAAATCGATCTCGGATCACTGGGGCGATTTCGGCCACGGCTTCCTCGTCACGGTGCAGATC
>JBPCOR010000007.1:0-5233 GCA_051000035.1 Mycobacteriales bacterium
AAGCTGGACGGGCTCGCGGTGGCCGAGGCGATCGCCGCTGACCGGATCGCCGCCGTGGTGATCCTGACGGCATTCGGTGAGCGGGATCTGGTCGACCGGGCCCGCGACGCCGGCGCGATGGCCTACCTGGTGAAGCCGTTCAACCGCGACGACCTCATCCCGGCCGTCGAGATCGCGCTGTCCCGATTCGGGGAGGTCACGACGCTGGAGCGTGAGGTCGCCGACCTGCGTGAGCGACTCGAGGTCCGCAAGACGATCGACCGGGCCAAGGGCGTGCTGATGACCACCCACGGGATGACCGAACCCGAGGCCTTCCGCTGGATCCAGCGCACGGCCATGGACCGGCGTTCGACGATGAAAGCCATCGCCGCCGCGGTGCTCGCGTCCGGACCGGATCTGCCGACCGGCTGATGGTCGCTCGGCCCGCCGCCGCCTGCCGACGGGTGCAGGCGGCGTAGTCGATCACGGACTTGCTATCAACTCACGTGTCACTGGTGCCAATCGCCGCCGGCAGCGGCTATCGTTTCCGCCCATCGGGGACACCCGGTCGACCGCCGGGAATGATCCGGTCGGCGGCGGCCAACCTAGGACCGTCGGGACAGGCGGGCAAGAGAGGCGGATGACGTGACGAGACGAGCATTTCGCTCAGCGGGGGTCGTCGCGGCAGCTGCCGCGGTGATTACGGCAGGTGCCGCCTGCGGCAGCAGTAGCAACAACAGTGGCAGCGGCGGCAGCAGCAGCAGCAGCAGCGCAGCCGGCGGCAGCAGCAGCGCCGCTGGCACCACGGCCAGCAGCAGCGCCAGCACCGGCGGAGGCTCGGAGGCGATCGCCTTCATGGGCGCACTCACCGGACCCGACGCCCAGCTGGGCATCAACATCTACAACGGCGCGAAGCTCGCCATCGACGAGCACAACGCCAAGAGCGGTGCCGCCAAGGTGACGCTGAAGCAGTACGACACCCAGGGCGACCCGACCCAGGCGTCCTCGCAGGCCCGCAAGGTGATCCAGGACAAGGACGTCGCCGTCGTCGGCCCGGCCTTCTCCGGTGAGTCCAAGACGGCCGACCCGATCCTGGAGGCGGCCAAGATCCCCTACGTGTCGGCATCGGCGACGGCCGTGACGCTGGCTCAGAACGGCTGGAAGTTCTTCCACCGGGCCCTCGCCAACGACGACGTGCAGGGCCCCGGCGACGCCGACTACATGGTCAAGACGCTGGGGGTGAAGCACATCGCCGTGATCGATGACCAGAGCGAGTACGGCAAGGGCCTCGGCGACGCCGTGCGCGCGCAGCTGAAGAAGGACGGCGCGACCGTCGTCTACAGCGGCACGATCGACCCGAAGGGTTCGGACTACTCGACGACGGTGAACGCGGCCAGCGCGAAGAAGCCGGACGCGATCTTCTTCGGCGGCTACTACTCCGCCGCGGCCAAGCTGGTCAAGCAGCTTCGGGACAGCAGCGTGAAGGCCACGTTCGTCTCCGGTGACGGGTCGCTGGATCAGAAGATCGCCGACCAGGGCGGCGCCGCCGCCAATGGCGCGCTGCTGTCGTGCACCTGCAGTTCCGCGGTCGGATCGACCGTGCCCGCCGTGCAGAAGTTCGAGAAGGCCTACGTCAAGGCATTCAAGTCCGAGCCGGCGACGTACTCGGCCGAGGGCTACGACGTGACCAACCTCATCCTCGCGGCCATCGACGGCGGGAAGACCACGCCCGACGCGATCAACAGCTACGTCACCTCGGTCAACTACCAGGGCGTCTCCAAGCCGATCAAGTTCGCCTCCGACGGCAACCTGTCCGGCAACCTGCTCTTCATCTCCGAGGTCGTCAACGGCAAGCTGAAGTTCCTCGGACCGACCAGCAAGGCGAAGCCGGTCGCGGCCGGCTGAGGCATCGCTTTGAGGGCTCCGGCCGGCCCGACCCCACGCGGGCCGGCCGGGGTCTGCCTGCCCGGCACGCCGCCGGGGCCCGTCGGCTCGACCGCAGGCCCCGCACCACCGATGACGAGGTCACCTGGTGCACGCGTTTGTCTCGCAGTTCTGGCCCTCCACGATCGACGGGCTCACCCTCGGCGCGATCTACGCCCTGATCGCCCTCGGGTACACCCTCGTCTCCGGCGTGCTGCGGCTGATCAACTTCGCCCACTCCGAGGTGTTCATGGTCGGCACCTTCGCGAGCCTGCTGACCCTGCACGCGCTCGGCATCACCCAGGCGCAGAGCGGCATCGCCCTGGTCGGCGTGCTGATCCTGCTCGTGCTCGTCTCGATGGCGGTCTCGGGGTTCACGGCCGTCCTGCTCGAGCGGATCGCCTACCGGCCGCTGCGCAAGCGCGGGGCGTCCCGGCTCGCCGCGCTGATCTCGGCGATCGGCGCGTCGTTCTTCCTGCAGGAGGTCTTCGCGCTGTGGCGGGGCCGGGACCTCGTCGGCTATCCCCGGGTGCTGAGCAAGACGGTGCTCTTCCACATCGGCAGCGGTGAGGTGCGCATCGACAAGGTGCTGGTCTTCGGGGCTGGGATCGTGATGGCCGTGCTGCTCGACCGGTTCGTCAACGCGACCCGGCTCGGTCGCGGGATCCGCGCGACCGCGCAGGATCCGGACACAGCCGTGCTGATGGGGGTCAACATCGACCGGGTCGTCATGGTCACCTTCCTGGTGGGCGGGCTGATGGCGGGGATCGCCGCGATGCTCTACGGCACCTATTTCGAATCGACGCAGTACAACGTCGGATTCCTGCTGGGTATCAAGGCATTCACCGCCGCGGTGCTCGGTGGTATCGGCAACATCCGGGGCGCCCTGCTCGGCGGGCTGGTCCTCGGCCTGATCGAGAGTTACGGCGGCAGCGTCCTCGGCGCCCAGTGGAAGGACGTGACGGCGTTCGCCGTCCTGGTCGTCGTCTTGATGGTCCGCCCCACCGGTCTGCTCGGCGAGGCTCTGACGAGGGCGCGCGCATGAGGCGCCCGGTCGTTCCCGACCTCATCGGTCCGATCTCCGATCGGTGGGCGCGGACGCCGGTGCCGGCCCGTTATGTGCTCTACGCGCTGCTGATCGTCGGCGCGGTGCTGCTGCCGGCCAACTCGATCGGGTCGTTCATGAGCCCGCAGAGTGACTGGTCCGCGATCTTGTTCTACCCGATCGGTGTCTACATCCTGCTCGCGATCGGCCTGAACGTGGTCGTCGGTCAGGCCGGCCTGCTCGACCTGGGCTACGTCGCGTTCTTCGCCATCGGCGGCTACACAATGGCAAAGATCGGCATCGCGCTGAAATGGGATTTCTGGGCGATCCTGCCGGTCGGCATCCTGGTCGCCGCGGTGGCCGGCGTCATCCTCGGTGCGCCGACTTTGCGGCTGCGCGGTGACTACCTGGCGATCGTCACCCTGGGCTTCGGCGAGATCGTC
This sequence comes from Mycobacteriales bacterium, assembly GCA_051000035.1. Classification (GTDB taxonomy): domain Bacteria; phylum Actinomycetota; class Actinomycetes; order Mycobacteriales; family QHCD01; genus QHCD01. Next base: position 3,391 of record JBPCOR010000007.1, read on the forward strand.
CGGATCACCGCCAACAACCTGTCCTTCACCGGCGGACCACGCGGGCTGTCACCCATTCCCAATCCGCCGAGCGTCGGCTCGTGGTCCGCGGCGCAGTTCAATGTGACGACGACGAAACCGTTCTACTACCTCGTGCTCATCCTCATCGTGGTGGCCATCGTGCTGGTCAAACGGCTGGAACGCAGCCGCGTCGGCCGGGCCTGGGCCGCCATCCGCGAGGACGAGGACGCCGCCGAGGTCATGGGCGTCCCGACGTTCCGGTACAAGCTGTGGGCGTTCGCGATCGGCGCCTGCATCGGCGGCGCCGCGGGCGTCATGTTCGCATCACAGACCATCTCGATCACGCCGGACAACTTCCCGTTCCTGCTATCGAGCTACATCGTCGTCGCCGTCGTGCTCGGCGGCTCGGGCAACCTGCCGGGCGTCATCCTCGGCGCGTTCCTCGTCGCGTGGCTCCCCGAGCGGTTCCGGGGTTTCGCCGACTATCGGGTGCTCGTCTTCGGCGGCGCGCTGGTGCTGATGATGATCCTGCGGCCCGAGGGTCTGCTCCCGTCGCGGCAGCGGCGGGCCGAGCTCGACGACGGCAGCGGCGGCATGGGCAGCCTCGGCGGCGAGGTTGGAGCGGTGGCGGCCCAGTCGGTGTCGGCGGGCGTGCCGGCCCGGCCCGACGACGTGTCGCCGGACCGGCCGCGCGATGCCGGCCCGGGTATGCCCGCGTGACCGTCGCGGCCGGCACGGTCGAGGAGCCGGGGGTGCGAGCTGCGGCGCTCGAGCTGCGCGGGGTGACCCAGCGCTTCGGCGGCGTCGTCGCGCTCGATGCGCTCGAGCTCACCGTCCCGAGCGGATCCATCTTCGCGTTGATCGGCCCGAACGGCGCCGGCAAGACGACGGTGTTCAACCTGGTGACCGGCGTCTATCGCCCGACGTCGGGGTCGTTGTGGTTCGACGGGGAGCGCATCTCGGGCCGCCGGCCGCACCAGGTGACCCGGGCCGGGATCGCCCGGACGTTTCAGAACATCCGGCTGTTCGAGAACATGACGGCCCTGGAGAACGTCCAGGTGGGCGCCGACGCCCGGCACAAGTCCAGCGTCGTCGGCGCGGCGCTCGGACTGCCCCGATTCCGCCGGGAGGAACGCGACGGCAATCAGCGCGGGGCGGAGCTGCTCGACTTCGTCGGCATCGCCCGGGTCGCCGGCGAGCCCGCGAAGGCGCTGTCCTACGGCGACCAGCGGCGGCTGGAGATCGCCCGCGCGCTGGCCACCCGCCCGCAGCTGATGCTGCTCGACGAGCCCGCCGCCGGGATGAACCCGGTGGAGAAGGACGGGCTGATGCAGCTGATCCGCCGGATCCGCGACACCGGGGTCACGATCTTCCTGATCGAGCACGACATGGGGCTGGTGATGCAGGCCAGTGACCGGTTGGCGGCCCTGGACTTCGGGCAGAAGATCGCCGATGACGTACCCTCGGCCGTGCGCTCTGATCTGCGCGTTATCGAGGCCTACCTCGGAGCCGACGCCGATGCTTCTTGAGATCCGTGACCTGCAGGTCCACTACGGCAAGATCCAGGCCATCAAGGGCGTCTCCCTCGACGTCGAGGAAGGCGAGATCGTCACCCTGATCGGCGCGAACGGCGCCGGCAAGACCACCACGCTGAAGACGATCTCCGGGCTGCGCAAACCCACCGCGGGGTCGATCCGCTTCGCCGGTGAGGACATCACCGGCGTCCCGGGCCACCGTCGGGTGGCGCTTGGGCTGTGCCAGGCGCCGGAGGGTCGCGGCATCTTCCCCGGGATGACGGTCCGGGAGAACCTCGACATGGGCACCTATGCCCGCGGCCGCAGGG